>CAYUCJ010000120.1:0-5441 GCA_964443285.1 uncultured Desulfobacteraceae bacterium
TGAAACACTTTGAAAAGGCCAAAGCCTATTCACGTCAGGGTGACTGGTCCGGATACGGGGACGAGCTTAAAAACCTTGAAAAGGCCTTGAACGAAATGGCCTCCAAAACCCGGAAAGCTTCGGAAAAACCATAGGCGTTTTGCTTTAGGGAGGCTTGAGAGAAATGACTGGAAACCCCTTTCTGAGAAGTAATCGGATCTCTATTCTGATTGTCGCCGTCATGTTCATGTTGACGGCTGTCCAGTCGGCACGCGCCAAGGTGGACCTGACATCCATGGGAGACATGAAACTCGATGTGCGACCTTTGGATGTCGCCGCCTCGGCAGACGGCAAACTTGTCTTTCTGCTGGCGCCAGGGAAACTCCTGGTCTATTCCGTGCCTGAGAAAAGGACCACAGAAAGCCTTGTTGTGGACGCGGCCTTCGATAGACTAACCTATTCAGAGGGCAGCAAGCTCGTTATTTTGACGAGCAGCAGATCCAAGAAACTCAGGATTGTCCGGGTGGAACCGATCCTCGAGATCGATATTTCAGACCACCCGTTCAAGGGGCCCACCGATGCGCCGGTCATCCTGGCCGTATTCGACGATTACCAGTGACCCTACTGTGCGCGGATGGAGCGCCTTATCCAGCAGGTGTTGGATCAATACCCCAAGAACGTCCGATTGGTTCCGAAGAACTTTCCCCTCACAAGCCACAAGTTTGCGAGAAAGGCGGCCCAGGCCGCCATGGCGGCAAATGCCCAGGGAAAATTCTGGGAATTTCGACACAAGCTTTTTGAAAACTATAGGTCCATCGACGATGCCAAGATCCAGGAAATCGCCCAAGGGCTCGGGCTCGACATGGCAAAATTCAATCAGGACAAAGATTCCCGATCCATCAGAGATTTTGTGACCAGAGATGTGGTCAACGGCAGACAAATAGGCGTCCGCGGCACGCCGACCCTTTTTGTAAACGGCAAGCGCGCGATGGTCCGTACGCCTTTCGACCTTTTTAAGATCATCGACGCTGAATTGAAAAAATCAAGCGTTACTCCCTAGTGCTTTTTCATAAGTACCGACAGATACCACATGGCCCACCCGAAGGCAATGGGGATATAGGAAAGACCTGCTGTAACCATCCCGATCCAAACCCCCGGCAAACCCCAATGCATGTGGATGCCGAAGAACCATGCCAGAGGAACGGTAAAGACCAGGGTGCGGACCAGGGTCATGAGCAGAGCATTCACGCCCTTTCCCACGCCCTGGAACATGGCCGAAGAGAGCATACCGATGGCCACAGTTGGGAACAGGATACAGATCAGCCTCAGGAATACCACCAGATCTCCTACGATCCGTGCCGATGCCCTGGACCAGGCAAACACCCATGCGATTTGAGCCGCAAACAGGAACGTGACCAACGTCAATACGACTTCCGCCAGCACGCCCGCCTTCAGTGCGTAAAGATAGGACATCCGGACATTCCCGTAATCCCGTGCCCCGAAGGCCGCGCCTGTAACGGAAGTGACGGCGCTCGCCACACCCAGCATGGGCAATATGGCCAGGGCCACGATACGCCACCCCGTCGTATAGACCGCCACCCCGTCAGGGCCCCCGACCGTCGCCACGATGGTCGTGAGCGCAAAAGACATGATCGCCATGGACATCTGGGACACGGAGGCCGGGAACCCTACCCTGCTGATGTCCCAGAGCGCATTTCCATCGAATCTAAAACCCTTGAACCTGAAGGAGACGTAAGTTTTCTTTTCCAGGAAGAGCCAGTAGAAAGTGACAAGGGATACGAGAAACATGGACAATATGGTCGCCCAGGCGGCCCCTGCCACTCCCAGCCCCAGTGAATAGATGAACAGGGGGTCCAGAAGGACATTGAGCCCCGCACCCGCTACCATGGCGTACATGGCCCTCCTGGCGTCTCCTTCGCTCTTGAGAATATTCACGGTGATCTGTTGAAAAAACACCAGGATGACGCCCGAAAACATGATCCTCGCGTACGTCACGGAGAGGTCCAGGGCCGTTCCGGCGCCCATGAGCCGGAGGATGGGTCTTGCCAGAAAAAGCATGACCAGGGTAAAAAGGGTGGCACACATGAGCATAATGACAACCGTGTGGCTTGCGATACCGTCGGCACCCTTCTTGTCCCTTGCGCCGATCCTGCGGGAAATGGCCGATCCACCGCCGATGCCAATGCCGTTTGCAATGGCCATGGCAAGAAACAGGAACGGAAAGCTGAAACCCACTGCAGAGAGCGCCTCCGGCCCCCTGCCGGAAACCCATATGGCATCAGCCAGATTATAGACGGTTTGGGCCGACATGGCCGTGACCATGGGTATGGAAAGCCTGATAATCGCCTTCTTCGGGTCGCCCAGGAGGGTCTTGACCCCTTTGGTCTGTGGTTCAGTAAAGGTCATATCCCGCTTCATTCCCTGCTCTGATGCATTCCTGTACGTTTCCCCCCGGGAACGGCGAAATCACCGCCAAAGGTCGGCATAGGGGGCTCCCCGGGAAACCCCTCATATCACCAACCCGTCTGAAAGGCCAGCACGAGTTAAAACGTAAGACTCTTCAAAGGCTTTGTGATAACAAGATGGAGAGACCCTGATACAGCATGGCTTCAAGAAGGAACTGGTTTTGGCTTTCTAAATGCGTTTGAACCTGGAGGAGGACCTTGCGCGGTCTGAAAAAAGTTTGGAACAGGTGGGGCAGTATTGGTGGTGTTCCTTGACCTCCACATGGGGTCTTGCACGATCGGAAACATGCTCCAGGAAACGCTCGGAAGCAAAATACCTGTCGCAAGCCTCGCAACGGACCAGGTGGTGAATGCCGATAACGTCTTCACGAATGGACAGGGTGCGAATCCCATCCCGGTCTTCCAGGTGAATCGTGTGTGTGGGACATATATTGGCGCAGGTGCCGCATCCCATACAAAGGGCTTCCGTCGGCACCACGAAACTCTTTCCCTCCCGCTTTTCCATCTTGAGGGCTCCGGCACCTACCACCTCTTGGCACACCCTGATGCAAAGCCTGCACCGGAGGCAGCCGTCGGTTACCGGCCCGGTGGAGATGTTGAATTTCTTTGCGATTCTGAGCAGGATTTCAGCCTGGGGTGCCCGGACCAGGAGGTTCCGCATGGCCCCCTCTCTGGCCTTTTGAACCAGCTGGCTCTCCGTCTTGAGTTCCAATCCTTCCCTGGCCTTCAGAACGCAGGAGAGCATGATCCTTGGTTTTTCGGTCTTGCCCTTGACTTCCACAGCACAGAGTTTGCAGGCGCCTATGGGACGGAGAGCCTTGTGGTAACAGAGAGTTGGGACGCTGATATCGTTCTCTCTCAAGACTTCCAGGACGGTCATTTCTTCCTCGGCCTCGTAATGCTTTCCATCGACGGTGATGCTGGTCTTTTTCAAATTCCGGTCCCTTCCCATCAGTCCGTGCCGGCGTCGTGCAGGTCTACCAGATAATCCTCAAGATAACGGAGTTCCGTACTCAGGGTGCCCATGTAATGGTGCAAAAGGTCGCAAATATAGATCAGACCCACGACCTGCCGCCGCTCAAAGAGTGGCAGGTGCCTGATGTCGGCCTGGACCATCAGTGCGATGGTCTTCTCAACGTCATCCTCTGATTTTCCCACGATCAACCTGTTGGTCATAGCCTCTCTCAGCAGGATCTGATCAAAGGGGTTCTTCCCGCATCGAATGTAGGCTTGTACGACATCCCGTTCCGTAAAAATACCCACCGGTCGATCGTTCTCATTGACAATCACGGCGCTCACATGTTTTTCCGACATGAGCCTGATGGCGTCCTCCGCGGTCCGCGAGCTTTCTATGAAAAAGAATGCCCTTCTTGTCTCGTTCAGGATCTCTTGAAGTTGCATTGGCTCTGCCCTTTTTCCAAATCCCTCTCCAATAGGCGATTTCTCGATTGCAAAACGCCGAAGGCCATTGTCTGCTAACCCTCCAAAGAACGGAGGCAATCCTGGGGAAATCGATGGGTTCCCTCCTCGTCCAATGTGACCTCGATTAGGGCGTCCGGGTCATTCTTTGCCGTATCGGGGTCGGTAACAATACCATGGGAACCGATGAAGCTATCCATGAACGCCTGCCAGCTCTCATCGAGGGATTTCCTGAACACTTCGACCCTCTGGCCTCTACGGAACGTCATTTGATTGCTCCTTATAAATTCAGGCGATCGGCGGCATATTCTCGCCGTGGGTTTTCGCGGCTGTTTTTCTGGCGCATGCCATGCAGAGGTTTCCCTCCCAAATGGTTGCGCCTATGCCTCCCGTTTTCTGCTTTATGAAATCATGGTACCTGGCCGGTCCCAAGGGAGCGCCACAATCATTGCAAAATTCAAGTTCAAGACGGTTCAACACGGTGCCGCACAGGCTCAGGATTCTCTCACGTCCCCTGTCCTCCATACGCATGGCACCGGTTGGACAGTTTGCGGCGCATGCCCCGCAAAGGATACATCTCTCCGCGGCAATCCTGAAGTCCGTTTGTCCTCGTTTGTCAAAATCCAGATAGCCCATCTGGAGGGCGTCCACACCCATCTTGTTGCGGCAGATATCCGCGCAGGCCCCACATCGAACGCATATATCGCATCTCAGGCAGCGGCTTGCTTCTTCTCTCGAACCTTTTTCAGTAAGGCCCAGCTCGACCTGTTGAAAGGTAACGCGCCTCCGATCATACCCCAGCATGGACATGCGGGGCCTGGTCAGGCTCATCTTTTTGGCGGCCGGAACCTCCAGGCAATCCAATTGCTGTCGACGCACCGGCACGGGGGGCATCTTGGGTTGGGGAATGCCTTCAAAATACCGGTCAATGGCCTCCGCCGCCCGTTTTCCGCCTCCAATGGCCTCCACCACCGTTGCCGGGCCGGTGACCACATCCCCGGCGGCAAAAAAACCATCCGCAGCGGTCATCATGCTGGCCTGGTCAACACGGATCGTCTGACGTCGGGTCCACTCCAGGTCCGCCAGGGATTCAAAGCCGATCCTGTCAACGGTTTGACCGATGGCCGAAATCACGGCGTCCACTTCAATGGAGAAATCGCTGTCTTTGACCGTGACCGGCCGTCTCCTGCCGCTTTCATCGACATTTCCCATCTCGGTCCTGAGGCATTGAAGCGCGGTTACCCTGTCGTCCCGGCCGAGGATCTCCACCGGGGCGGTCATGAAGCTGAATTTCATGTCCTCTTCTTCCGCCTGCTGGACCTCTTCTTCGTTGGCAGGCATGTCGGAGCGTCTCCTGCGGTAGACGACCGTGACTTCGTCACACCCGAGCCGGATGCAGCTCCTGGCCGCGTCCATGGCAACGTTTCCGCCGCCGATAACCGCTACTTTTCTACCGGGCATATGGTGTTCGCCCAAGGCAATCCGCTTCAGAAAATCGACGGCATCCAGGATCTGCGGATAATCGTCCTCTCCGGGAATGCGCATTTTGTAGGACCC
>CAYUCJ010000120.1:5541-8568 GCA_964443285.1 uncultured Desulfobacteraceae bacterium
GGCCGTCAACCCCCCGGGACCCGCCCCGACAATGCAGACCTTGCGTCCATTGTCCGGTGCTCTCTCAGGGTTCCTGTAACGCCCCCCCGACATGGCCCTTTCGGCCGCAAATCCCTTGAGATCCTTGATGGCGATAGGTTTATCGATGCGGCCCCGCACACACATGAATTCGCAGGGGTGTGTGCAGACCAGGCCGCAAATCCAGGGGAACGGGTTGTCTTTTCGAATCAATTCAACGGCATCATCGTCGAGGCCCTGCCCGATCAGGGTGACATACCCTGGGACATCGATACCAGACGGACAGGCCATCTGGCAGGGGGCGGGACTCAGGGCAATGCAGTCGCCCAGGGGACAATTGCGTGTTTCCAGATGGCTCAGAAAGACTTCCCGGTGAGCCTGAAGTTCCGAGAGAAGCATCCGGCCGATTTCCACGCAACTCCGGTTTTCCTCTTCCCCGGCAAGACGCCGTGAAAACGCCTCCATGGCCGGAAAGTGATCGGGTCCACCGCGGCCGGAGGCCGCGTCTTTCATGAGCTTCAGGATGTCCTCGGCCCACTGCCTGCCCCGGGCTAGAGATATGCGGCCCTGGGCAAGGACATGGGAAAGACTCTTTATGTTATCTGCCACCGGGCAGCTATTTTTGTCCATAGTAACGATCCGGGTCCGGAGGGCGATGGCCTTCGTTAGCACCAGAGAGGAATAGTGAAATCAGGTACTAGTCGAGGGCCGCCACAGCCTTTGCGTAGCGTTCCCGACGAATCGCCGGGATCTCGTCCGACTCTCCAAAATGGAGGCAGCTCGTGGTGCAAATGGTCACGCAGGCCGGCTTGAGTCCCTGGTCCACGCGGTCCATGCAATAATCACACTTCACCGCTTTCCCCAATTCCGGGTCCCATTGAGGAGCCCCCCATGGGCAGGCGGACATACAGGTCTTGCACCCCACGCAGAGATCATGATCGATAAACACGATGCCGTCTTTGGCACGCTTCTGCATGGCCCCCGTGGGACAGGCAGCCACACACCACGGGTCTTCGCAGTGAAAGCACGGCATGAAAATGTAGGCCGCTTTGGGAACATTGTCCACCAACCGGGGACCGATGGTCAGGATCTGACAGACCCTCGGCCCCACGGGCAGATCCTTATTGCTCTTGCAAATGACTTCACAGCTGTGGCAACCAATGCATCTTTTGGCATCTTGAAACAGATAGTATTTGCTCATTGTTTTCCTCCGGAATGGCAACGTGGAATATTAGGCCGGCTTCACGGTGACAAAGGTCTCGTGAAGGGCCGGACTCCCGCCGATCATATCGGTGATATTTTCCTGCAACAGGGCATCGGACACCCCCTTGTTAAAAGCGCGTGTTCCCCTCTCCCCCTGGTGACCAAATCCGTGCAGCATGAATACGGCTTCCGGGTGGATCAGGTCCGTCACATAGGCCTTGATAATCCCGGAACCCCTGCTGGATGCGACCTTCACCAGGGCCCCGTCTGAAATTCTCAGATTAGCCGCCTGGCCCGAATTGATCCAGAGTTTGTTCTCAGACGCTATTTCGTTCAGATAGGGATTGTTTTGCGTTGACACATGGGTATGCAGAGCACACCGCCCCACCACGAGTCTGAACTGGTTCTTGGGCGGGGAAGGGAAGGGTTCATAGGCGGGAAAGGACTCAAACCCGACGTTTTCGAGCAGGGAAGACACGAATTCAATCTTGCCGGAAGGTGTCTTCATTTTGATTCCATCATTCCTGTCCCAGAAAATCTGTTTGTCCGTATAGGCCACAAAACCCTTTTTCTCGAAGTCCTCCAAAGTGAAACCAGTCCCCTCCAACTGCCACCTCACGAGATCTTCGATGGTGTTGTAGGGAAAGAATTCGCCTATGCCCAACCGTTCGCCAAGCTGCTTGAGGATGATGGCCCCGTGCCTGGTGTCGTATCGGGGGGTGACGGCCTGCCTTCTAAGGAACATCTGGGGTTTCAGACCGTTGGCCTGTCTGGGGCAGTCGGTACGTTCAAGGAACATGGATTCAGGCAGGATCACGTCCGATTGCCATGCGATGTCGCTGTAATTGATGTCGATGGAAACGACCAGATCCAGTTTTTTCAATGCCTTCAGGGTCAGGCTGGTATCCGGAATGGACATGAGCGGGTCAAAACGGTAGGCGATCAAGGTCTTGATGGGATACGGGTCTTCATTCAGGATGGCGTTGGGGAGGATCTGCCCCACCCCGTGGTTGGGGTCCGGCAGGGGAAAATCCGGGGTCCCCACTTTGTCGAAACGGAGTACCTCGATCTTGGGGAATTTCTGCTCCGTCAACTTGCGGGCCGGTTTCCCGCCGACTTCGCCCGGGCCCTTCTTGAAAAAGAACCCTCCTTTGGACTCGATGGCGCCCATCAACGTATTCAGGATCATGATGGAGCGTCTCAGATAGATCTCGTTTGAATTGTTGGCCCCGCGATACCCGAAATGAAAGAGAACTGCGGGTTTGTCTTTGGCAATTTCCCGGGCCAGTGTAACCATTTCCTGTGCCGGAATTCCGGTTTCTTCTTCGGCCCATTCAGGGGTGTAGGGCTGGACAAAGGCCTGGAGTTCCTGAAAACCCTTGACCCAGCGGTCCACGTAGGGTTTGTCGTAAAGCCTCTCCTTGATCATGACGTGCATGAGGGCGTAGTTCAGGGCCAGGTCGGTCCCGGGACGGATCATCCAGTAGCGATTGGCCTTGGTTGCCGTCACGGTGACCCTGGGATCGATATAGGTCAGCTTTGCCCCCTTGTCCAGGGCCTTCATGACGCTTCGGGTCGGTTTGACCTCGATGGATTCCATGATATTTCGCCCATAGAGGATAATGTGCTTGGCGTTTCCCATATCCACGCCCATCTGGCTATCGGTATATCCGAAAAGCGATCGGCATGCGGTATTCACGGAGCCTTTACATATGGCGTCGTGGGTAAAATGGTTGGGAGAGCCCAGGGCTTTCAGGAAGGTCTTGCTCACATGGGTGGACTGTTGCGTCCTCTCGCCCAGCACGA
>CAYUCJ010000121.1:0-8547 GCA_964443285.1 uncultured Desulfobacteraceae bacterium
TAGATGTATTTCAATTTGTAGCCGGTAACCTTGGAAAGGATCCTGACCATGGGTGCGATCCCATTTTTCTTGTAGTATTCCTGAAGCACATTGATGACCTTCCAGTGTTCATCGGTCAGATCTCCGATGCCCTCTGTGCCCTTGACATACATGACCCAATCTTCAGTCCAATTATTGAAATCATCAATGAAACCGTCTTCATCGACATTGAAGGACTTACCTTCATACTCCACTGTTGGCATACCCTTTTCCCTCCTTTTTTTTAACGATCATGACACCTTATATAGATTGTATCCTTATTCACAAACCCATGTATAGGACAAAAAAAAAGGGATGTCAATTATTGTTTTGGGTGATGTCAATATTTTTGCCCAATTGTTGTTTCTCGGCCATTGAAAAAAAGGCCCCGGCCCAACCATCGTTTCCCCCTGCGTGGATGTGGGTATAAGTGGCGAGCAGATTATTTCTTACCAATCCGTCTTTTTCGCCATCCACCCCATGGCCACGTTTGACCCTGAAAGCAAAACGCACTTGTTCCGGAGGGACGGTCAGAACAGCACGGGAATAGTGAAACTCATGGCCTGTGATGCACGTTCCGATGGGGTAGTATGGGTTGTTCTCTTCAACCTCCAAAATGGTATAGCCGTGTCCCTGGGGCTTTTTCTCAAGGAAAATCTCGACCGGCAGGGCCCCGACCATTGGGTAAGTGCTCTCTTCAAGAATCAGGTTTTCCCCGAGATACATAAGTCCGCCGCATTCCGCATAGACCGGGAGACCTCCGTCAATGGCTTCTTTCAGGGAGTCCCTGAAGTTCCGGTTGCGGGCAAGGGGTTGTGCCTGGGTTTCGGGAAATCCGCCCCCAATGTAAAGGGCGTCAATGTCGGGCAGGGAAGGATCGGACAGGGCATCGACCTGCACGAGTCTGGCTCCCATCCGCTCCAGTTGTTCCAGGTTTTCGGGGTAGTAGAACCAGAAAGATCGGTCTAGGATGTAGCCTATCCTGGGGCGTTCACAATTGATTCGGTCCATACGAGGGCGAGAAGGCGGGGCGGCCGGCATCTCCAGCGGGGCGGTTCCGCGGGCCAGCCGCATGATGTGATCCAGTTGCAGGTTCTCCATCACGGCGTCCTTCGCCCATTGAATGGCTTTCATGGAATGGTCCCTTTCCTGATGGGGAACGAGCCCCATGTGACGTTCAGGAAAGGGGTTTCCTCTAAACTTGGGCACCACCCCTACCACCGGAATGGCGCAGTATTTTTCAACGGCCTTCGTAATCAGTGCAATTTGCCTGGGACCGGCAGCACGGTTGAGTATGACCCCGGCGATATGCAGATCGGGATCAAACACCTGGCATCCTTTGATGACGGCCGCTACGGTTCTCGTGGCCATGGAGACGTCCACGATCAGTATCACGGGGGCCTTGAGGACCTTTGCTATTTCCGCTGTGCTGCAACGCCCTTCGATGTCCAGGCCGTCGAAAAGGCCTCGGTTCCCTTCCATGATGGATATGTCCGCATTTCGGGAACGGGGAATGAAGGAATCAAGGATCTGTTTTTCATTCATCAGGAACGAATCCAGATTGTAGCAGGTTCGGCCCGCAGCGAAGCTCAACCACCCCGCATCGATGAAATCCGGCCCCTTCTTGAAAGGGGCTATTTCATATCCCATCTCGCGCAAGGCGGCCATGAGACCGAGAGTGATAGTGGTCTTCCCCGCGCCCCCCTTGAGTGCCGCCAGGACAATTCTGGGCAGAGAAATCGATGTCATTGCTGAAACCCTTCCTTTGATGTATCCACGACACCTTTACCAGACTCCGTCAGAGCTGTCATCATAAATGCCACCGGGGAGGAGGGCTTCGTGACAAAATTCACTCGAACTTCCCCAGGGAACCCCACTCACCAGGTTTCCATCGGAATTCATGATGTTGACCCTTTGAAATCCAGTCAACCCGTCTCCGCTTTTTTTGTTGACAATGTGTCGGGCTTTTGATTATAAGTTAATCCTTAACTATTTGAAAAATAAACTAATTACAATATTCACAAATAGTTATGGGATGGCTTGCCTCTCGAAAATGTCCTGAGAGAGGGATGTTGGAGAAAACAGGGTTTTGGGACTGACAAGGAGTATCAATATTTGTGGGGGGAGGTGAGTGAGGGCGTTATCATTTTTTTTGTTTACTCCTTAAGAAAATACTTTTCAATGAGCAAAAGGAGGCAGTAAGAATGGCTTTTGAACCTAGGGAACCGCAAAAAGAGCTGAAGTATGATGAGCTTCGCATCTACAAGGATGAAGAGCTCAACAATTACACGGATGAAGAACTCAAGAATTTCAAGGTCAAACATGATATCCCGGACGTTGAGGCGCTTGAAACAGGCCCCTGGCCCAGTTTTGTTTCGGATGCCAAGAGAGAGGCCTTGCACCGGCACAAGCTGGCTGACGATAGGATGATGATTGACAGGGACGTGGTGGAAGATATGCTGGGGCAGCTCCAGGTATCTTTCGATGAAGGGGAGACCCACTGGAAACACGGCGGTATCGTCGGCGTTTTTGGATACGGTGGCGGTGTTATCGGGAGGTATTCCGATCTACAGGAAAGATTTCCCTCAATTGCCCACTTTCACACTTTGCGAGTTAATCAGCCTGCAAGCAAATTTTATAACTCCAACTATCTGAGGAGCCTCTGTGACCTGTGGGAATACCGTGGCAGCGGCATGTTGAACATGCACGGCTCCACGGGTGATATCGTATTTCTCGGTACGTTCACCGAACAGCTCGAACCTATCTTTTATGAACTCGGCCATGTCCTTCAGCAGGACCTGGGTGGATCGGGATCCAACCTGCGGACCCCCTCGTGCTGTCTTGGAAAGGCTCGTTGTGAATGGGCCTGTATTGACACACAGCAGATGTGTTACGAGTTGACCCACTACTACCAGGACGAACTCCATCGGCCTGCCTTTCCGTACAAGTTCAAATTCAAATTTGATGGATGCCCCAACTGCTGCGTTGCATCCATTGCCCGGTCCGACATGTCCTTTATCGGAACATGGCGTGATAACATCCGAATCGATCAGGAGGCCGTCCAGGCCTACATCGGCGGTGAAATAGCCCCCAACGGCGGGGCCCATGCTGGGAAGGACTGGGGCAAGTTTGATATCGAAAAAGAGATCATCAATCTTTGCCCGACCCAGTGCATGTGGATGGAAGACGGCAAGCTCATGATCGATGACAAGGAATGCACGCGCTGTATGCACTGCATCAACGCGATGCCCCAGGCACTGCGACCCGGTACCGATACCGGGTGCTCCATCCTGTTTGGCGCCAAGGCACCCATCCTCGAAGGGGCCCAGATGGCTACCCTGACGGTTCCTTTCATGAAAGTGGAGGAACCCTATGACAATGTGAAGGAACTCATAGAGAAAGTCTGGGATTGGTGGATGGAGGAAGGCAAGAACAGGGAACGACTGGGTGAACTGATCCAGAGGTACGGTATTCCCAAGTTCTTGGAAATGCTGGGCCTTCCGCCCATGCCTCAGATGGTGAAAGAACCCAGGAGCAACCCCTACATCTTCTGGAAAGCAGAAGATGTCCCAGGCGGATTTGAGCGTGATATCAACGATTACAGAGCCAGGCATAAGAGATAGGAGGGACCAACAATGGCATTGTCTACTGAGAGATTAGGACTTTTTAATCCTGACAAACCCATGGAGAACAGGCTGACTGACCTCGGTCCGAGACATTTTTGGCAGTATTTTCCACCAATTATCCAGAATAACTATGGAAAATGGAAGTACCATGAGATTCTGGAGCCGGGCGTGCTGGTGCATGTTTCGGAGAGTGGAGACAAGGTTTTTACAGTGCGTTGTGGTGGTTGCAGGTTCATGACTGTGGAAAATATCCGCGAGATCTGTGAGATCGCAGATAAGTACTGTGACGGCTATGTGCGTTTCACCACCAGGAACAACATCGAATTCATGACGGACAGCCAGGACAAAATGGAGGCCTTGAAGAAGGACCTCATGAGCCGAAAACATGTTGCCGGCAGCTATAAGTTTCCCATCGGTGGGACGGGCGCAGGGGTGACCAATATCGTGCACACCCAGGGGTACCTGCACTGCCATACACCTGCCACGGATGCCTCTTCCATGGTGAAAGCCGTTCTGGATGATCTGTTTGAGTATTTCCAGGGCATGACGCTCCCTGCCCAGGTGAGAATTTCCATGGCCTGCTGCCTCAATATGTGCGGCGCCGTGCACTGTTCGGACATCGCTCTTCTGGGGTATCACAGGAAACCCCCCATAGTCGATGCCGAGGTGCTGGATCAGGTCTGTGAGATTCCCCTGGTGATTTCGGCCTGCCCCACGGGGGCCATTTCCCCTGCCAAGACCGAGAGCGGCAAAAAGGCCGTCAAGATCAAAGAAGAACGATGCATGTTCTGCGGGAACTGTTACACCATGTGCATGGCTTTGCCTCTGGCGGACAAGGAAGGCGACTGCGTGACCATCCTGGCGGGCGGGAAGCTGTCCAACCGGATCAGCCCCCCGAAATTTTCAAAGGTGGTGGTCCCGGCCCTCCCCAACAACTTTCCCAGATATCCGGAAGTTTGCGCGGACGTCAGGAAGATCATCGAGGCCTATGCGGCCGATGCCCACAAGTACGAGCGGATCGGGGACTGGGCAGAGCGGATCGGATGGGAGAAATTCTTCGAAAAATGCGACCTGCCGTTCAGTGAGCATCTGATCGACGATTACAGGCTGCAGTACGATACCTACAGGACAACCACCCAGTTCAAGTACACCGAGGCGTCCTGGGCGGTATCTAGGGCAGCGGGTGGTGTAGAGTAGAAGATTGTTGGGCAACTGATAAAGGAGCTAGTCGATGGAAGATATCAAAAAGGCCATTTTGGATTTCGCCGAAAGCAATAAGAAGAGCAAGTTTTACTTCAAGGACCTGGAAAAAGGGGTGCAGAAGATTCTGCCGGATGTGAAGGCCAGGGCCATCAAGAAGGCCGCTACCGCCCTGATTAATGAAGAAAAACTGATCTATTTCTCGACCGGCAGCAGTACCATGTACGGCCTTAAAGGCAGAGGTGTTACGGAGGATCACTGATTCCATTTTCTGGTAATCCTGTTGTAACCTGAAACTGATGACGTAACGGAAGAGGTCGCTGTCCTGACGGATGGCGACCTCTTTCCATCTGGTACGTGATCTGAAGAACGTTTGGAATAACCCGGGTTCCCACAAGAACTCCGCGGCCACTGCGGATTATGGATGAGGAATGCGGGCCAGAGGATAAAATGAAGACTCCACAGGACTCTGAACTCTTTATCGCTCAGCAGCGGGAAAACGTGGCGCAGAACACTTCGTGCGCCAATTCCCATTACAACCTGGGCGTCCAACTGATGGAACAGGGGCAATGGGATGAGGCCATTGACGCCTTCCAGGAGGCCATTTCCAACAGCGGACGCATGTTTGAGGCCCACGTCAACCTGGGCTACATCTATTTCAAAAGGGGCGACTTGGACCAGGTTATCGTGGCCAACCGGAATGCCGTAGAGATTGAACCCCGTTACGCCCGGGGATATGCCAATCTGGGCTTTGCATATCTGCAGCTGCAAAGAACCGAAGAGGCCGTCGCTGCGCTGGAGAAGGCCATTGAGTTGAACCCGGAAATGGTTCAGGCATGGAGCAACCTGGTCAACGCGTACCTGCAGAAGGATGAAGTGGATCAGGCCATAGAGACGGGAGAAAAGCTCGTTGCTCTCGCTCCGGACTTCGCCCTCGGCCGGAACAATCTCGCCTTTGCCTATTACAGCCACGGGGAGTATGAAAAGGCGATCGTCCATTTGGACAGGGCGGTTTTCCTTGGATTCGAGGCCCATCCGGAATTCCTGAAGAAACTGGAGCCGTTCCGAAAGCAATGACCCCTGACACCCCTTTCAGCGGCTATGAGGCCCTTGTGGCCGGGGCAGATCAGGCCTTTAGAAAGATGCAGGATCACTATCCCTCCGGGATCAGTTGCGTCCTCCATTGCTCGGACTGCTGCCATGCTGTTTTTGGTGTGTTTCTCATAGAGGCAGCTTATCTGAGATCCCATTTTGAGAAACTGGACCGGAAGGCCAGGCGGCAGACCGTGTTAGGGGCCGGCAAGGCCGAGAAGGAAATGGGCAGGATATTGAGAGAGGCGAACAAAGGGGAAGCGCCACATGGCTCATATCGCCTTGAAAAAGCCCGCATCAGGTGCCCGCTCCTGAGTGAAGCCGATGCGTGCATCTTGTATCCCTACCGTCCCATCACCTGCCGGGTGTACGGTATTCCAACGGCGATTCAGGGAAAGGCCCATGTGTGCTGGAAGGCGAAGTTTGAAAAGGAGAAGACATACCCAGCCTACAATCTCGATGAGGCGCACGGAAAACTCTACCATTTATCCAGGCAGTTATTACAGGGGGCAGGGGGAAGTGATCCAGCCAAGGCCTCTTTGCTGGTCAGTATTTCCAAGGTTGTTACGACCCGGACACAGGACTTGATGAGGGAAATTTATCTCTGAGGGAACAGAGTTCCTTCACGTGGCCGGTCAAGTGCTCCGCGATAACCTTCAGCTCATCCCGTTCCCTCCGACGGTAGATCTCGAGGAGCGGTTCGAAGACTTTCGTCAATTCCGCCAATGAAAAGGAATTGATGAGATCACGAAAATCCCGGGCAACGGTTTCCTTGAAAGTCCCCTCATCAGGCAGATCTCTAAGCGCTTCAAAAAAACCTCCCATCACCGCCGGCAGGACAGCCCCATCTATCCAGACCACCTCACCCACCCCGTCGAGCCGGTCCAGCCGCATTCTCAGCCCCATGTCAAGAAAGAAATAGAGGAGATTCGCCAGATTATTTTCAGGGTGCTTCCCCGGGAGGGTGATCAAGGGTTCATAGCCCCTGGCAGTGGTCAGCCTGACATGGGCTTTTCCTTCCCGTTTTCCCACCACAAAGTCCCCTGCGGCGTGATGCCACGGGTGGACCTGACATGAAGTTCCGGGATCATAGAGAAGGGTCAGGGTCCGGGAGGCCTGTCTGAAAATCTCGGAAAACTCTTCTCGTGTTGCAGGCCGAGGGCCATCACAAAGGTCCCATATGCAGAGATCGGGGTGGTCCCCCCTGCCCCGGGTAACATGCCACTCGTGGTATCCTTCGAACCACTCCCCCAGGAAGAAGGACAGGGCTTCTCCCTCCGCACCGTGACCGATTCGGAGGGTGCCTTTGAAATAGACCACCGGCAGTTCCGCAAGGGTGCACTTACGGCGGAGGTGGTTGAGCGTCCGGCATTCTTTCTCCAAGGCCTTTCTGCCTGTCTCGGTCACCGCCGAGATCACGGAGAATTTATGGCGAACCTGATCGAGGTGCGCTTCGACACTGGACACGTGATACAGTGCCCCCTGCTTTTCACTGCGTATCACCAACTCCTGAATCATATCCTTCCATGTATCATGTGGGGTAGTGATGTCCAATAGGCCCAGAAAGGTGTCGAGACAATTCTCGAGCAGGAAATGTTCCACGGCGTGGAAATAGTCCCCGAGTTTCAGGAAGGGGTGGGGTTTCCCAGGCGAGAGCAACAGGGACTGGTTCAGCTGCGGGGAAGTGACGGGGATGTCGTTCGGGCGGGAGGAGAAGGAAAACGTTATTTTCACAACCTTGAAAGGGCCTCGGAGGCGACCTTGCTGATGGGTTTTCTCTCTATGAAGCCTTTTTCATAAATGGCAATTTCGGATGTCTCCTCCAAGAGCTTTTCGAGGTCGTCTCCCATTTCGAAAGCCCCCAGCTTTCCGAGAAGCCAGACCGCATATCCCCTGACGTTCGGGTCGGGATCCCGAAGAAAAGGGGCAAAGTGTAAGGTGTTTTTCCTCAGAAGATCCGGCCGTTCACCGGCGATGCATCCCAGCGTGCGAAGCACGTCGGCCCGTCTTGTTTCATCAGTGAGGTACTGATAAAGCTGGGGAATATAGCCTGCTAACAGATCTATCTTGTGGCGAATGATTTCTCCGATGGCCTCGAATGCTCCCCAACTGGAGGCGGCGGTATCCGAAATGGCTGTGAACAAACGTTGCAGAAGCTTGGAAACGGTTGAGGGATCGACCTCGGCAATTCTGGCAGACACACGACCCAGGGCCTCAGCTGTGCGATGTCGCAATTGCGGGTCCGCAGAATAGAGGAGACGCATCAGGTTCCTTACCATCTTCCTGTCCGTGAGGGCGGCTTTTTCCAGGAGGTCAAGGTTGAACGATCTGATCAGCTCTTCCACCTCTTTTTTTGTATAAGACTTCCCATTGATCGGTTGGTTTCTTTTCCCGGGAAGAGGTTTTGCGTTTTCAAGTTTTCTCCTGACGCCTTCAGCGGTGACTTCCAGGACGTCTTCGTGAAATCTCACAAAAAGAAGGGCACCGGAGATTCGTCGGCCTTCAAATACACCACTTGGAACGACCAGATGGTTGACATAGTCATAGTTGTCCACACGCTCTTCCAGGTAATCGTCTCCGGGTGACAGGTTCCAAGCCAGGTCCCAATCCA
>CAYUCJ010000122.1:0-8494 GCA_964443285.1 uncultured Desulfobacteraceae bacterium
AGCTGGTATGCCTCCTCCATGAGCGCCTGGTTCTTCTCGATCTCACCGGGGCCCCCGGCACTTCCGTAAACCATGCCGGCGATTTCGGCCTCGAGGTAGTTGCACATGTCTCCGAAGGACCGGAGCGCATTGACCGCTCCGGAAACAAATGGATCTGCGTCTGCGTAGGACAGAAGGAACGCAAATCGCTTTCCCTTGAAAATATTCCTCTCCCCGACACCCACGGCATAACACCGGTCGATAACGGTCTTCATCTGGGCGGAGATGTTGAACCAGTAAATCGGACTGGCAATGACGACGACATCGGCCTCCTTGAGTTTAGGGTACAGGTCCTGCATATCGTCCTTGACGGCGCACCCGGGCGAGCCCTCTTCCTGGCATTTCAAGCAGGCCTGGCATGGCCTGATATCCATACCGTTGAGATAATAGGTCTCAACCGAGGCCCCTTGGGATGTGGCTCCTCTGGACACATGCTCTGCCAGTTTACTGCTGTTGCCCTTTTTTCTCGGACTTCCAAGTAAAACAACGATTTGTTTTCCCATAGGTTTCTTTTCTCGCCTCCTGATCTGCACATTGATCAATCAAAAGAAGATGTCCGCGCAGGTTGCTGGAGACCCCACCATTCGTGGACAACAAGAACACCGGGGGTTTTCCTTGCAGAACATCGTCATAGGTCAGGTACCCTTGAAGGTCAACCCCGCCTTGCCGGTAAGGGATCGTTCGGGTCATAACGGCGCCCTGGGCGACAGATCCCCAAAAGAGAAGGGCCGTCAGAAAAACAATATGCGGTTATGTCTCATGATATCCTCCATTTCGAATACTCTTAATATCCTTATTGATCTTTATCCCTATGCTTCCAGAAATAGAGGCCTACGGATATGATCAGGACAATAGGCAAGCCAATTATTATGACTTTTATCAGCTCAATAGCAGTAGCGTAATAGGCTTCTTGAACACTGAATTGCTTTGGGAAAAACGATTTCAAATAATGGATTTCATCGATGGAATGCCAGCAAACAGCAGAAAATATGACTACTCCCAATATTGTTGTTACACATAATATTACGGAGTAGATCTTTTTCATATTTTATAATGTCTCTATGCTGTGTGTCCAGATTCAATTCGCTCACGTGCAATTCTTGTAATCCAATAATTCTTTTCTTCTTCAATGTGATCTAAGGAAGTGACACTGGTGCCCATCCATAAATGGCTATATTACCCGATATCATCGTTATGTTCAAATTTTAATCTTCGAAATACCTCAATGTATTCCTGTGGTTAAAATTTTCGCATTCCCCCGCTCAAAGTGCGGGATCTTCGACTTGATCTCGAATAAACTATCTCATTTATGGATGGGCACGACACCAATAATTTTCTTATTGAGACGCAGTGCCCAAATTGTGTTTGTGGGTGGGCACTGCTAAATTGATGGTTGTGAGGCGTCGACCGTCCTCATTAAGAAGTATTTCTGGAGTTTCTTTATATTTTATTATTAAGATATTAAAATCAGAAGTTCAATAACTAATATTATCAGATAGAATTATTGCTATGTATAACAAGGTATGATTCAATTATAGTAATTAACATCCACCAAAAATTAAACATTCCGTTCATCGTTTGTAGAAAGATCAGGATACGATGCTCCAGGTCAACCCGGTATCCGACAAATGTTAACCCCTGAAAGGGTATGTTGAAGTTGCCAAATATTGTGTTATTGTCTATACAAGGGTGCGCACAGGCCCGGCTCAAGGAGTGGGTGGCGATAACCCTGAACCAAACAACCTTCGCAGTTGGTGCCCATCCGCGAATAGAATTTGGGCAAGAGCGGGTTTCCAATCCAGAAATGAGATATGTTTTACAAGATCAAGGAAATCAAGGGATTACGCGGAACCGTACTTTAGTACGTCGCACAAGTGATCCCACAGATTGACAATGAGATTGTGAAAAATAGGCATTTATGGATGGAATCTAATTACCGGGGATCTTCCTTTCTCCCATGTCTATAGAAAGCCGTCTTCACAACATACGCGAAACGATTTCGCTGGCCATGCTTTTGGATCGGGAGAGCATATCTAAACGTCTCAGGCTACTCCAGAAGAGCCTTGGTCGGGGGAAGAAATCCGGGGAACGGATTGAAAAGGAAGTCGCGTCTCTGGAAGAGAGGCTCACCCGGTCCATTCGGGAGAGGGAGTCGCGGGAGGCGGGGAGGCCGGCCATCTCCTACCCGGAAATGCTCCCGATCACGGCCAGGAAAGATGACATCATCGGCGCCGTCGCGGAAAACCAGGTGGTCATCGTTTCCGGGGACACCGGCTCCGGGAAGAGCACCCAGATTCCAAAAATGTGTCTGGAGGCGGGCAGGGGAGGCGCGGGGAAGATAGGGTGCACCCAGCCCCGCAGGATCGCCGCCGGTACTATCGCGCGAAGGATCGCCGAGGAAATGGAAGAGGAACTGGGGAAATCCGTAGGCTACAGGATTCGTTTCCGGGACCGGACCCCGCCGACAGCCTACATCAAAATCCTGACCGACGGCATGCTCCTGGCCGAGACCCAGGGGGACCCGGGACTCTACCAGTACGACACCCTGATCATCGACGAGGCACACGAACGGACCCTCAACATCGACTTTCTCCTGGGGATTCTCAAGACGCTTCTCAAGAGGCGGCCCGAACTCAAATTGATCATCAGCTCGGCCACGCTTGACACGGAGAGATTTTCAGATTTTTTTGATCAGGCACCCGTCATCCAGGTGAGCGGGAGGAGTTACCCGATTGAGGTCGAGTATCTGCCCGTGGACAGCGCTTCCGGGAAAGACGATGAACCGGATTACGTGGACAGGGCCGTCCAGGCGCTTGAGGGGATCATGAGGAGGCGGGATTCAGGTGACGTCCTCGTGTTTATGCCCACGGAGCAGGATATCCTCGAAACCTGCGAAAGGTTGGAGGGAAGGGGTTACCCCAACACGGCCGTTCTGCCGCTCTTCGGCCGGCTCCCCTGGTCCCGGCAGAAAAGGGTCTTCTCGGTTCAGGGGCGGAAGATCGTGGTGGCCACCAATGTGGCGGAGACCTCCCTCACTATTCCCGGCATCAAGTACGTGGTGGACGCCGGCCTGGCCCGCATCTCCCGGTATATGCCCGGGACCCGGACCACCGCTCTCCCCGTCACCAGGATCTCCCGGGCCGGCGCCGATCAGCGAAAGGGACGGTGCGGGCGGGTCAGGAACGGCGTTTGCGTCCGGCTCTATTCCGAGGACGACTACAGCGGGAGGTCAGAATTCACGCCTCCGGAAATCCTCCGCTCAAACCTGGCCGAGGTCATCCTGCGCATGATTTCCCTTAGACTGGGCGATATTGCGGCGTTTCCCTTTCTGGACCGACCCAACCAGAGAAGCATCAATGACGGCTTCAAACTGCTCATGGAACTGGGGGCCATTTCCGGGAAGGGCAGGGATGTCTCCCTCACGGAAAAGGGACGCCTCATGGCCCGGATGCCCCTGGACCCGCGGATTGCCAGGATGATGATCGAGGCGGAAAATGAAGGATGCGTTGAAGAAGCAGCTGTCATAGCGGCGGCGCTGTCCATTCAGGATCCCAGGGAGCGACCCATGGACAGGGCAGCGCTGGCGGATCAGGCACACGCGCCCTTCAGGGACCCGGCCTCGGATTTTATCACCGTTCTAAATATCTGGAACCAGTATCACCGCCAGTGGAAGGCCCTCAAGACCCAAAACAAGATGCGGAGATTCTGTACAACCCACTTTCTCTCCTTTCCCCGCATGAGGGAGTGGACCCAGATTCATGAACAGGTTTGTTCCATCATGGAAGAACAGGGCCGAAAAGGCAGAAGATTAAAGGGGCAGCAGCCGACGGAGCCCATGTATACGAGAATACACAAAAGCATCTTGGGCGGCTTCCTCTCCAATATCGCCCGAAAGAAGGAGAAGAATATCTACCAGGCCGCCAGGGGGAGGGAGGTGATGGTCTTTCCGGGCTCCACCCTCTTCAACAAGGGGACCCAGTGGATCGTTGCCGCCGAGATGGTCAAGACATCCAGGCTCTTTGCCAGAACCGCTGCGAAGATCGACCCGGGCTGGCTTGAGGAATTGGGCGGGAACCTCTGCCGATCCACTTTTTCCAATCCCCACTGGGAAAAGAGCCGGGGGGAGGTCCGTGCCCAGGAGCAGGTGACCCTTTTCGGACTGGTCATCGTGTCGGGGAGATCCGTTTCTTACGGCTCCATAGACCCGGAGGAATCCCACAGGCTGTTCGTCCAGTCGGCTCTCGTGGAGGGAGAGATCAGGGAAGCCTTTCCTTTCCTCGAATACAACAGGGACCTGATCCAGGGTCTACAGGTCCTGGAAGAGAAGGTGAGACGGAGGGGGATTCTGGTGGATGACCGGGCCATGGCGGATTTCTATTCCCAGAGGTTGAAAGGGATCTGCGATACCCGCACCCTCAAAAAACTGATCAAGGAGCGGGCGGGAGACGGTTTTCTCAGGATGAGGGAAGTTGACCTGCTGATGAACACGCCGGACGAGGGGGAAATTTCCCTCTTTCCGGACCAGGTGGATTTCGGTAGCCGGCTTTTCCCATGTTCCTACAAATTCGCCCCCGGAAACCATGAGGACGGGGTAACCGTTTCCGTGCCTTCGGGTTTGTTGCCCCTTGTTTCGCAGGATCGGCTTGAATGGGGGGTGCCGGGCCTGTTCATGGAAAAGATAACCGCCCTGGTCAAAGGACTGCCCAAGAGGTATCGAAAACAGCTCGTACCGGTTTCACATACGGTGAAAGTCATCGTCAGGGAATTGGAGCAGGTGGACAAGCCCCTGCTGAGCGCGTTATCCGAATTCGTCTTTGACCGCTTTCGTGTGGATATTCCCGCCTCGGTCTGGGCCTCCGTGGAGGTCGAGGATCATCTGAAAATGCGGGTTTCCGTCACGGACCAGGAGGGCAGGGAAATCACATCCGGGAGGGATATCCGGCTCCTGGGACAAAACGCGACAGAAGACTCTCCAGGTGAAGAAACAGAAGCCTGGAGAGAAGCGAGGGCGCAATGGGAAAAGGAGGGACTGATCCAATGGGACTTCGGTTCGCTGCCTTCTCAAATCACCGTCGGGGATTCCATCGAAGCCTATCCGGGCCTTGAAATTGCCGGCACGCATGTTAATATTCGGCTCTTTCGCACCCCTGATAAGGCCCGGCGCTCCCATGTGGAGGGCGTGGGGAAGCTGTTTACCCTGCATCTCTCAAAGGATCTCAGGTTTGTGAAGCATGATCTTGCCCTGCCGGAGGAAGGGAGCGCGGTGGCCGCCTATTTCGGTGGCGTACGGGTCGTTGAAAAGGCCTTGTATGATTGTCTTCTGAAGGTGCTCTTTCAGAAGGACATCCGTACGCGCGAGGTCTTCATGGCCGAAGCTGAAGCCATTAGAGCCGCCCTGTTTTCGACGACACGGGACCTGCGTGATAAGGCCTTGAAGGTGCTCGAAGGGTATGAACGGACGCGATCAGCCGTCCACAGGATCGAGGACGCGAATCCCTCAAATACCGCCGTCTTAAAAATGTGCGCCCGGATCCGAGAGGAACTGGAACGGTTGGTGCCGGAGAATTTTCTGGAAATCCATTCCCCTGAACGGTTGCAGGAGCTTCCCCGCTACCTGAGGGCACTGGGAATCAGGGCTGAAAGGGGGGCGTATGATCCCCTGAAAGACCGCCAAAAGATGGACAGGGCTGCTAGATTCATGGAAGGGTTCGCCGCAATGGAACGGGGTGATCCTATCCGGACATCCTCCCGAGAGAAGAGGGAGGCCCTGGAGGAATTCCGTTGGATGGTGGAGGAATTCAAGGTCTCGCTCTTCGCCCAGGAGCTGAAGACCCTTTTCCCTGTTTCCGAGAAAAGGTTGGAGAAGAAGCTGAAGGAAATTGAAAGGTTAGTGTGAGATTAAAAACCCATAAGGAGCAGAAAGGAAAATGAAATTATGGAAGAGACCATTGAACTGACCAAGGAACTCATCCGCTTTAAGACCATGCACAAAAGCCCGGACGAAATAGGACATTGTAGCTCCTTCATCGAGGAATGGCTCAAAAAGGAGGGAATCCACTACCGCAGATTCGATTTCGAGGGTATCCCGTCCATCATGGTGATGCCTGAATCGGGGTATGCGCCGGTGCTTCTCATGTCCCATATCGATGTTGTGGACGGCCCGGACGAGCTGTTCCTGCCCGCTGTGCGGGAGGGGAACCTTTACGGGCGCGGAAGCCTGGACGACAAGTACGCGGCGGCCCTTTCCCTGGTCCTCCTGAAGAAACACGCTCAAAGATTGCGAGGGGAGGGCAGGTCGCAGGAGGATCTTCCCTTCGGCATCCTGATTACCGGGGATGAGGAAATAGGCGGTGCAAACGGCGCCAGGAAGGCATTGAAGGAATTGAAGGCGGATTTCTGCATTGCCTTGGACGGGGGTGTCGTCGAGAAGATCGTGGTCAAGGAAAAGGGCGTTATGAGACTGAAATTGGTGGCAAAGGGAAGAACAGCCCATGGCGCGAGGCCCTGGCGCGGAGAGAATGCCATAGAAAAGCTGATAACCGACTACCACAAACTTGCCGAACACTTCAGTCAGTCTCAGCCCGACCACTGGAACCGGACCCTGAATTTCAGCCGGGTTCAGGCGGGGAAGTCCATCAACCAGGTCCCTGATTATGCAGAGGCCCTTTTTGATATAAGGTATACGGAAAATGATGACATGGAAAAGGTTGTCCGGGACGTTCAGAAGGAGATAGGGGGCGAACTCACCATCGAGAACAAGGAACCGGTCTTTATGAGCGGCCAATCCCCTTACCTGGATCTTCTTTTGAGCATTTCAACGGAGAGCAGAACGGGTTTCGAGCACGGGGCAAGCGACGCCAGGTTTCTGTCGAATCTCGGTATTGATGGGATTGTCTGGGGGGCGAACGGAGACAGCAGCGCCCATTCCCTCGAAGAACACGTCAATATCGAGAGCGTCCATAAGCTTTTCGCGATACTGGATCGGTTTGTAACTGAAACAGCGTCTTTGCGGAAGGCTCGGTAGATGTGCAAAACCGGGACAGGGGGTTCCCCCCTACCTTTCAATTTTCGGGTTGAGTTCCTCCCGCAGCCAGTCGGCAAAGAGATTAATGCCCACCACCAGGGCGACCAGGGCGGCGCCGGGAAAGACGATCATCCACCACATCCCGGCATACACATAATTTTTTCCAATGGCGATCATCATGCCGAGGGAGGGTTCGGTGAGGGGCACACCGACACCGAGGAAACTGAGGGTGGCCTCCAGCATGATGACGACGGCGAGATCGACGGCCACGACCACAAAGACAGGCGGGACGGCATTGGGGAACAGGTGGCGGAGAAGGAGCCGCGTGTCCCTGGCGCCGGTTGCCTTGGCGGCCATGATGTAGGCAGCCTCCTTGACCTCCAGGACACTACCGCGCATGGTCCTGGCATAGCGAACCCAATCCGCCATGCAGATGGCGATAATGACCACGAGAACGCTTCCCTTCCCGAAAATACCCAGAAAAAGAAAGGCCATGAGAGTTGTGGAAAAGGAAAAGAAGGTGTCGGCTAACCGCATGGTCACCGCATCCAGCCAGCCCCCGTAGTAGCCGGCCAGCAGGCCGATGAGGGTCCCGAATGTGCCTGCTATGAGTACCACGCCGAATCCCACAATGAGAGACGTCCTGCAGCCATAGATAATCGTGCTCAGGATATCACGGCCCTGATCGTCCGTCCCCAGCACGTAGGGCATATGCCCTCCCTGCCAGACGGGAGGTTCCAGGAAATATTCCAGACTGACCTTTTCCAGATCGTATGGGTTCTGCGGGGTAATCAGGGGTGCCAGCAGGGCGGCGGCGATGAAGACGAGGAGGATAAGGCTTCCCGCAATGGCCGATGGATCGTGCAGGTAGCTGTAAAGTATCCTGGATTTGATTCGTCGTTCAGGCATAACGTATCTTGGGATTGATCAACGCGTAGAGAATATCCACGATCATGTTGAGAGTAATGATAATAACGGCCGCAAGCATGATGTAGGTCACAATGACCGGCTGATCGTTCTCGTAGAATGAAGTGAGCAGGAGGTTCCCCATGCCCGGCCACTGAAAGATGGTTTCGGTTATGATGGAAAAGGCGATCAATTCTCCGAACTGCAGCCCGGTGATCGTTATGACCGGAATCAGGACGTTTCTGAGGGCATGCTTGAAGATCACTTTCCTTGCAGGGAGACCCTTGGACCAGGCGGTCTTGATATATTCCTCGGCCATGACTTCCCGCATTCCCGCCCGCGTCAGCCGGAGCAGCACGGCCAGTTGGTATCCGGCAAGGGTCATGGCCGGCAGGATGAGGTGTTTGATGCCGCTCAGCGTCAGGAAGCCGGTTCGCCAGAAAGCCACCTGTACGGTATCCCCTCGACCATAGGGCGGCAGGATGCCGAGAAAGACCGCAAAGACCATGATGAGGAGAATGCCCA
>CAYUCJ010000123.1:0-8465 GCA_964443285.1 uncultured Desulfobacteraceae bacterium
AGAGCGGGAATCTTGCTCTTTTCACGAATAAATTCAAGGACCTCTCCAAAACGGGAGTGGAGTGTGGGTTCCCCGGAGCCCGATAGGGTGATATAATCAGCCTGCCCGTTGGTTTCCAGCCAGTCTTTGAGCTCGGAGATCACGTCCCCGGTGGGCACATATTCTTTCCGTCCCGCAGACGCGTCGGCCGTGCGCCCGAGCTGGCAGAAGATGCAGTCGAGACTGCAGGTCTTAGGTTTACTCAGGTCCACCCCCAGGGAACGGCCGAATCGGCGAGAAGGGACCGGCCCGAATAGATAGCGATATTTTCTCGGCATGGCTTCGATGCTCCTTTTTTCTATATAGTGCCCATCCATCATAGCCCTTTTACTGCCTGAAACGCAAGCCGCATCAATCCCCCGCGATCCACTGTGCAGACATTATTGTGGCGTGCATGGCCAAGGTTAAGCGGTGGATCCGGGAAGGCGTTCACATCTTGACACGCAAACCGATTTTCTTTATACTGCATTTCAAAGTAAAATAAAGGTTGTTTCATTTGTTCCTATTCCTTGTTTCTGTTTCGAAAGACGGATGCTCCGTTATTGATAAACCGACTTTTCAACCGTTTGTCCATGTTTTGAGAAATGATTATCAAGGATGCCTGTTGAAACAAAGGGAGGAGAGCACATGAACGAAGAAGAAAAGATCCGGCCGGAAAGCGTACCCCCTGAACCCCCCAAGACAAAACCCCAGGAAACCCCGCTAGCAAAAGCTGATCCGGTGAAGCGCATCATTGCCATCATCATCGATGGTGTCGCTGCCATGATCGTGGGGTTTATACCCTTTGCGGGGGGGATTATCGGCGCCCTCTATATGCTCCTGCGGGATGCCCTGCCCATCGAGGGCCTTGAGTATAAGAGCATAGGCAAGAAATTGCTGAAATTGTCCGTTGTGAAAGTGGAAGGACCGCCAGCCAGGATCGATTATGCCACCTCTGCCAAGAGGAACTGGATGTTCGCCCTGGGACCGGTAATGCTGTTTTTTCTATTCATTCCAGTCCTCGGCTGGATCCTCGATATCCTGATCGGGATCGGGTGTTTTGTCCTCGTGATCATCGAGCTCATCAAGATTTTTTCCGATGAAAAAGGGATCAGACTGGGCGACAAAATGGCCGGGACCATGGTGGTGGAAGATTAACCGGCCTACCTGGAGGTGTCTTCTTCCCTTTTGCTCAACATGATTCTCGCATCCGCCACTACGCAATGTTCCGGAGAGCAGAGGACGGGGTTCAAGTCAATGGATTCAATGAATTCATGGATATCCATGACCAGGTCGGAAAAGGCGAGGAGGGCCCTGGTCAGGGCGTCCCTGTTGACGGGTTTTGATCCCCGGTACCCTTCCAGCAGGCTATGGGCCTTCAGGTTTTTGATCATGGAGGGTACATCCTGTTCTTTCAGGGGAGCCATTCGCAGCACCATGTCCTTGTAAATTTCCACTTCCGTACCGCCCATCCCGAAGAGGATGACCGGACCGAACTGCTCGTCCACCTTGGCTCCGACCATCATTTCCATACCGGAGACCATTTCTTCCACCAGCATGCCGGCGAACGCTTCCATCTGACTGAATGTGTGGAAAGTGTCCTGGAGCCATTCGTCATTGTCAATGCCGGTAACCACTCCCCCCACATCTGATTTGTGCAGGATTTTCGGGGAAATCACCTTGGCAGCCACAGGGAAGCCGTGTTGCTTTACAAAATGAAGCGCCTCTCCCGGATTCAGGGCCCACGTAAAACGGGGAACGGTGATTCCGTAGGAACGCAACAGGCTTTTTGCGTCGGGTTCAAGGACCCACCCGTTGGTTCTTGACGCATCGAGTACCGCCCCGATCTCCCTTTTCAACATGGCTGACACCTCCTCAACGCCTCGGCCATGAGTACTGCCGCTTCAATGGAGTGCGAGACGGGGACGCCGTTCAGCTCAAATCCCTCTATGAGCATCCTGTATTTTTCAACATGCGGAACATACGCGATTAAGGCCTTTCCCTCCCTCTGATAGATATTGCTCAGCCTTGCCCCAAGATCAGACGTGATACCGGGGAGATAGGGGAGGAGAAGCATCAGGACGCAGTCTATCCCCGGAATGGTGCTGAGGTGGCTGGCGGTGGAAACAAAATCTTCGTCCACGGCGCTCCCGGTCAGGTCAATGGGATTCCCGAGGGAGGCAATGCTTTTGACGCTCCTGGAGAGGCCTTCCCTGATTTTCTTCTGTTCGCTGGTCGTGAGACCGGGAACAAGAAGACCGTGGGCCGAACACACATCCACCGCCATGGCACCATGTCCGCCGCTGCCGGTGATAATACCTACCTTTCCTTCAATGGGCGTTTGATAACAGCTCAGAGATTCACAAAAGGAAATCAACTCAAGTTCGTCTCTGGCTTCCACCACGCCCTTTTGTGCAAGGACCTGGGTGAAAACCTCGTAGTCCCCTGCCAGGGAGGCGGTGTGGCTCGATACCGCCCGGCTCCCTCCAGGACTCTTGCCGGATTTGATGACGATAACCGGTTTTGGGCATTGGGCCGCCGCAAGGACAAAATCACGGCCTTCGCCTTTGGAAAAGCCTTCAACATAGAAAGCGATCACCTTTGTTGCATGATCTTCTGCCAGGTATTCCAGGAGATCTATTTCCCTGATCATGGCCTTATTGCCGATACTGACACCCAGAGAAAGCCCGATACCCTCCTCCTTGAATTTAAGCATATGATCCACGAGGATGCCTCCACTCTGGCTTACGACGGCCACGTTTCCCTGATCAGGCCGGACCATGCGTTCGGTGGGCAGAAAGAAAGAGTCCACAAGGGAGGGGGCATAGATGCCGAGGCAGTTTGGGCCGATAAAGGGAAAATCCCCCTTCCTTGCCATGGAAACCAGGGTTTCCTGGAGGTCCTTGCGACCAATTTCAGCAAAGCCACCGGATACGATGACGGCCCCTCCCACCTCGGACTCGATGCAGTCAGAGAGGATCTCAGGTACGTGTTCGGCCTGTGCGGCAATCACGGCAAGATCCACTTTTACAGAGATATCCGATATTTTTTTGAACACGATCTCCCCCTGTAAGAATCCCCCCTTTGGGTTGACCGGAAAGACCTGAACGGGATACCGTAAATGGTTCTTTCTAAAGATGACGTTGGCTGGATGCTGGTCGTTCTGCAATGAAACGCCTATGACCGCCATCGTTTTTGGGTTGAACAAGGGTCGGAAATCCATAACTACGCAACTCCTTTCTTACATCCTTCCACGATGGCCAGGGCCTTGGGCATTAGGAACAGGTCCGGAGGAATGCACAGGCGGCATCTCGTAGTCATTTTCAGCAGCTGCTGTATTCACGAGGCGAGAATCAGGTAGATGACCAGGAGCAACCCGATTGCACCCAACAAAAGGGCCAATAACACATCGGCGGTTCTTGATGGACGATACGTATCCTCCAGGATTTCTCTTTCCGTCTTGAGAAATCGATAGGTGGCAAGGATAGCTGCTCCCGCGCCCAGTACCACCACAAGAATTCCCAGAAAAGCGATGGCTTTGTTTCCCTGCTCGCCATAAGGAACCAATAATTTTTCAATGATGAAGCCAAAGGCCATAATGCCGATGCTCGTTCGGATCCACGCCAGAAATGTGCGTTCGTTGGCCATGTGAACCCTGCGGTTCATCACTCGGGCGTCATTTTTTTCCTTTGTAATCTTTTTTCTCGAAAAGAACATCGTCAGGGCTCCGAGCTGCTATCGTTCCTTGATCTTTGAGGAACCGGGGATCAGGGTCTGCGTGCTGACAACCCCTTGAAGATTCCTCATGGCGTCATGGACAAACTGGCCGATAATCTCCGCGTCTGATGCCAGGAGATCTCTGGTAAGTGTAATCTTCACGAGGATGTCCACGTCTCCGTGGACCGAATGGACTTCTTCCACTTCCTTCAAGGCAAACAGTTTGTCCATGACGCGGAACTCTTCCTTAGGCTTGACACGCATGAGAATAAAGGCCGTTATCTCGCGTTTCATCTCGGGATATTCAAATTCCTTCATTTTTGCCATGTTTTTTCGAAACGCCTCCATGTCTTTAGGGATAAGACGGTCAATCCCGATGCCGTAACGCCTGGATTGGTCCCTTTCCCACTGGTGATAGGTAATATACGTGTAAAGATCTGAACTCGTGCGCTTCGGGAAAGACCTGATCAGGTTTCCCCTTTCAATGATAGATAGCAGTGGGCTGTAGATGGTCTTGTACCAGTCTGAGGACGCATCTTCAAATGTAACATGGGTTTTGCGGGTCCTTTCCAGAAAGTGGAGGTGCCGGGAGATCTGTTCCATGAGATGGCCATATTGTCCCACCTCCGTCAAAGAAATGGCCTCGGGCAGTCCGGTCTTTTCCTGGAAATCCCTCCGTTCACGGTACAGGATATTCTCCAGGGTATCTTTAGAGGGAATCAGTTCAACGATACGCGCATCGATGTCTGAAATCCCCAGTTCTTTGGCCACGGAGATGCGATGATTGCCGTCCAGGACAAAGTATTCATCCTTGATCTGATACAGCTTGACTGGAGGCAGGTGTTTCCCGTTCCTGAAGGCGTTCCTGATGTGCGCAAGCCTTTCCCGGGGAACGTGTTGTTTGGGCCGGAATCGGCTGTCAAAGTCATGATAGCGACCCACGCTGCCCACAATCCGATCGACGCGCACGGGGCGTATGCCACGTTTGACAGGTTCAAAGGCCTCTTCATACCTCTGTTCTTCTTCAAAGTCCTTGATCTCGTTCGGGCTTCGGCGAACCTTCCAAATATTCAGGACCCTGTCAATGAGATTGTTCATGCTCGATCTCGAACAGGTGGTAGCCGCAGCTGTTGATGACCCGGGTCCCGTTGACCGTGGTTTGACGCTTGGAGGCGTTTGAAGAATCAAAGTGAATATGTCCGTGGACGAAATAGCCGGGGGCATATCGCTCGATAAGCCACCTGAACACCCTGAATCCCATGTGGCACGGGTCTTCCTGGTCATGGATATGCAAAGGGGGCGCGTGCGTAATCACCATATCGATCCCCCCCTTGAGCCAGATCTTCGGTCTGAGTTTCCAGACAATCCTTCTCATCTCGTTTTCCGTATATTGATGCGGACCACCATTATACCAGTAGGAACCCTCCAGGCCCAGGATTTTGATTCCCTTGAATTGGACCAGCCGGGCGTGGATATTCCTGCAATCTCCCGCAGGCTTGGCAGTGTGTCTTATATCGTGGTTACCATGTACATAGAAAAGCGGGACCTTGAATGCGTTCGAGAGAAACTGCAGGTATTCCGGCGGCAGGTCGCCGCAGGAAAGGATCAGTTCCACACCTTTGAAACGCTTCGGTTCAAAGCGATCGTAAAGGATAGGCTCCACGTAATCTGAGACAGACAGGATTTTCATACGAATATCAATTCTCAGCGGGGGACCGGTCCCAGGGTGACCTGAACAAAATCATCGGGCCGTATCCATTTAATAAACGCGCTTTGAACCTCCCGGGCTGAGATTTTCAGGTATCGTCTGGCTCCTTGCACCGGTTCATCCAGGGGCAGCTCTTCTGTTGCCAACCCGAGAAGGGTTTCGCCGATGTCGTTTATGCTCGATTCAGAGAGCGGAATTTGTCGGACCAAGAGCATTTTCGCCCTGTTGAGTTCTTCGGAAGTGACAAGTTTATTCTGCATTTGTCTCAGATTTTGTACCACAAGCGAACGAGCCTTGGATACGTTGGGCGGGTCACAGCCATAGACCACGCCGAAGACCGATCTGGTTTTGCGTGCTTGGAGAAAGGCCTGGACCGTATAGACAAGCCCGGCCCTTTTTCTGAGGTCCCGGTAAAGTCTCGTGGCATAGAAGCCTCCGGAGAGCACGTGAAGGCCCACATTCAGCGGGTAGTAATCGGGATGGGTCCGTGTAATCCCGAGCGTTTCAACCAGGGTCACTCGGTCCTGTACCCGGCTCTTGTCCGGTACCATGGCCGTTGCAGGCTTGTTTGGGGGTACCGGAGGCAGGTCCGTCTCGGGTTTTGGTCCTGAAGCATGCCAGGCGTCGAAGTACTTTTCAATTGTGTCCTTTGCTTTTTCAGGCGTCACTTTTCCAATAACGACGATGGTGGTGAGATCGGGACGAAAGATTCTTCCATAGTATTGCCTGACCTGCCGCAGGGTAAGGGCCTTAATGGTCCCGGGTGTCGCCTCCCGCTGTCTGGGGTCATCCTTAGGGTAGAGCCTTTTGACAAGGGCTCGCCTGGAGAGGTATGAAGGGCTTTGGAGCCTGCCTGCAATGTGGTCGGCGGTCTCGCTCTGGACGATCTTAAAGGCCCGGCCAGGCAGGGCAGGATGCAGCAGGTTGTCTGCGAGGAGTTCCACTCCCCGTGCGAAATGGTCTGTCACCACGTCCAGAGAGAAGCTCCTTCCCACGTCCACATCCGCCGCAATATCATCCACCGCCTTTTGGAAGTCCAATCGATTCAGGGTGGTTGTCCCGTAAGAAAAAAGGCCGTCCAGCACCTCGGTGATACCTTCCTGCCCGATGGGTTCCTGCAATTCCGGCGTGTTTTTGACCCGTCCGTACAGGCTGACGGTATTGCTGATGGTTGTAGGCTGGATGATCAGCCGAAGCCCGTTTTTTAAGGTGATCACCGTGGGATGCACGTTTGAAGAGGGGACTGAAGGTAATGTGGTCGCCTTCCTGGCCCACGGAGGTAATGCAACCGTTTTTGTCTGTTTCGGGCCGAAAGACTCTGTCCCCTGGAAGCCTTTTGATGGGACGGGCTTTCCAGATTCATGGGGTATCAACACGCCTACGGTGGCGGTCTCGTTTCGGAGCCAGGCGCGGGCAACCCGGTTTACGTCCGAGACCGTTACGCTCCTGATGGCTGCGATGGCTTCATCAGGAGACTTTTTCCCTTCAAGAGCGATGGCCCTGGCCCATACCCCCGCAAGACCCTCGATGGAGTTTTTTCGGAATTCAGCGGCCGTGATTTCTTTCCGTTTGGCCGCTTTTACGAGATCATCGGGTATGCCATGTTTCAGATAGTCGTCGATAATGCCTTTCAGTATCTGAACGATCCTTTTCGCCTCCTTGCCTTTCGGGAAACCTGCTATGGCATAGCCAAGCCCTACATCCTTGAAGGGGCTGTTGTTGAATCCTGCGAAAAGAACTTTTCCTTCCGCTGCCAGTCCATAGAGTTTGGCGCGCGGGCTGTCCAGGACATCCGCCAGGATTTGGGAGGCCGCGAGATCGGGGCTTGTGTATCCGGGGAGTCGGTAGGCCACAATCGCCATCTGATAAGGCAGATCAGATTCAAGCTGAATGTGTGCGGGCTTGAGCGGAGAGAGGTTTATCTCGGGCCTTGGAGGCAAGGGACGTGAAGACAGTTTCCCAAAAAGCCGCTTCACCAGGGTGAGGACATTTGGTGGATGCACATCGCCGGCAATCACCAGAACGGCATTGTTGGGCACGTACCAGGTATCGTGGAATTGTTTGAGCATGGCGCCGGTGGTTTTGTCAAAGGAGGGGCGCGTCCCGAGTGCGTCATGCGCATATGGGGTGCCGGCGAACATACGCGCCAACAGACGGGAATAGAACACATACATCGGGCTGGAAAGATCCCGGGCTACTTCCTGTTCTATTGCACCCCTCTCTTTGGACCAGAGGGATTCGCTAACCAGTACCTCTTTCATGCGTATGGCCTCTATCCTGAGAGCGGTTTCCAGGTCGTCCGCAGGCACCGTGAAAAAATACTGTGTCACGCTCTGCCGGGTGAAGGCGTTGGATCTTCCTCCCATGGCCGCCGTAAGACTGGCAAGCTGCTCGGCGGAAAGGTTCTTGCTGCCGCGGAACATCATGTGTTCTTGGGCATGGGCCATCCCTGGAAATCCTTCCGGTGCCTCATTTGAACCAACCAGATAGGTGAGGCGGGTGGTCACCACAGGGGCAAGCGTGTTTTTCAGAATCACAACCCTCAGGCCGTTCTTGAGGGTTGCACGAAGGATGTCGTTCCCTTCCGCACCCTGTGTTCGGAAAGCGAAAAGGCAAAGAAAAAAAAGGGTGATGATTAGGGAAATGCGTGCTCTAGTGTGTTTCATGTGCCTCTCTCGATGTCCTCCTGCTGCCCGGTCGGCAGCAGGGGAAGATGAATGGTGAATACCGATCCTTTTCCCACCTCACTTTCAACCGTTACTGTCCCGCCGTGGGCCGTTACGACCGCTCTGACGAGGCTCAGGCCGAGGCCCAGCCCCCTTTGGTGGCGGCTCTGGTCGCCCCTGTAAAGCCGGTCCCAAATCCTTCGAATGTCTGCTTCGGGGATGCCTATTCCCTGGTCCGCGATAGAGATCGAGAGGGTGTTTTCGTCCTGTCGAGCCGCAAGTTCGATGGCCCCTCCCCCTTCCGGGCTGTACTTGATGGCATTGTCCAGGAGATTGGCCAGGACCTGGGCCATCCG
>CAYUCJ010000124.1:0-8431 GCA_964443285.1 uncultured Desulfobacteraceae bacterium
ACCCACGTCTAACGCGTCGTCAGTACGAGAAGGGGCCTTCGGGCCCCTTTTTTTTTGCGCCCACCGTTTTCAAGAACAAGAAAAAACCGGTCTCACTATTGGCTGCTTCTCATGTCTCACGCCTAACGTCTTGCTGCTTTTTTTCATGCTATAAAGGTAGCTGAATTTGGTGAAGGCTGCGGTGGATATGGGAGGGAGGAGCCTTAATGACCGCGGGAAGATCGAAGACGATCCGGATGCTTATTCTCATTGTCGCCTTCGCGGGCCTGCTTCCGGCGGTGGGCTGTCACCGGACGAAGCCGGCCGAGGAGGTGGTGATCTACACCTCCGCGGATCAGCCGCGCTCCAAGCCCATCCTGGAACAATTCGAGGCGGAGACTGGCATCAAGGTTCGGGCCGTCTACGACATAGAGGCTTCTAAGACAACAGGCCTCGTAAACCGGCTCATCGCCGAGGCTGACCATCCCAAGGCCGACGTATTCTGGAATTCAGAGGTCACCCAGACGGCTTCACTCGCCAGGGATGGTATGTTCCAGCCCTATTTCTCTCCTGTCGCGAAGGATATTCCGGCCGAATTCAAAGATCCGAAGGGCCTTTGGACCGGAATCGGCTTGAGAGCGAGAGTGATACTGGTGAACACCGATCTCGTTCCGGAAGACCAGATGCCCGGAACCCTCCAGGATCTCTTTGATTCCAGGTGGAAGCCCGGCGAGACGGGAATAAGCCAGCCGCTCTTCGGAACGTGCTTCAGCCAGGCCGCGGTTATGTATCAGATCATGGGTGCGGGCAAAGCGAAGGAATTGTTCGAGAAGATCAAGTCCAGCGGGATGCAGGTGACGGACGGAAATGCCCTGTTGTCGAAAATGATAGCGGATGGAACCGTCAAAGCCGGAATTGTCGACACCGACGATGCCGGTGAAGTGCTGAGGGACGGTGCCCACGTAAAGATGATCTTTCCGGACAAGGTCGAAAACGGTGCTCTCTATTTCCCGGGTTCCATCGCCCTGCTTGCCCACTGCAAACACCCTGAAAACGGGAAGAAGCTCGTGGACTGGCTTCTTTCCCCCAGGGTCGACCGGAAAATTGTTGACATGGGCTATTTCTATCGGCCCATAAGAAGCTTCAGGAAGGCTCAGGGCGTTTCCTGGGGGCAGGTGGCCAAGGATGTTCCGACGGTTAAGGAAGATCTTCAGAGGATCTTCGTCCGTTGACTTACGACCGTCTGCTGTACAGGGCCAATCCGCGCGGAAGTCTCTTAGTGAGGTCTCTGCCCGCCCTCCTGCTGTCGACCGGACCTCTGTTGTACCTTTTTTCGGTCGCACTGCCTCCAGCCCTCATAGGAGCGGGAGAGAAGGAACTTCCCTTCGGGAGGCTTGCCGGTCTCTTTTTCAAGAGCTTCGGTATTTCCCTTCTGGCAACCCTCATTGCGATCGTGCTTGGAACGGCCTTCGCCCTCTGGCTTATCATGCAGAAGGGCATCGTTCGCAAGGCCGGGTGGTTCCTTCTTTTTCTTCCGCTTCTTCTTCCAAGATACGTTCTGGGCCTCACCTGGTGGAGCATCTTCGACAGCTCCGGTTTTCTCGGAGGTCTTCTATCTTCGGCCGGTGTGGCCCAGTCTACACTTAGTTTCTTCGCGGTTCCCGTCGTTATTGCCTTCGCGTGGTATCCGGTTGTCGCGGTAATCGTGCTCCTTGATCTCGAGATGCTCTCATCCGGGATACTTGAAGGGGCTTCTGTTCAGGGAGACTCTTCGAGAACGTGGATTCGGGGAATACTTCCGGGCTTGAAAACTCCTCTCATCTCTTCCGGAGCCTTCATCTTTTGCGTTTCCATGACCGGTTACGCGGTCCCCGCGTTGTTCCAGGTCCCGGTCTATTCGACAGAACTGTATTCGGAGTTCAGCTTCAGCGGTGACGCTTCAATGGTAACTCTTTACGCGCTGCCCCTGTTTATTCTCGGGATGATCTGCGCGCCTCTATTGGCGGGTGGACTCGCGCTTTCCCCGGGTGGAAGGTTTGCCGGCAGAAGCCCGTCATCCAGAATTCCCGGGTATCCCGGCCTGCTTAAGCTCTTTCTATATCCACCTGTCATTGCGGCGCTGGCGGTCCCGGTAGCCACACCGTTTCTATTGGCCTGCAAAACGGGGTCTGTGCGCGTTTTCATGGAATCGGCCGGGGAGTCGATGCCGGAAATTTCATATTCCATCGGAGTTGCCTTGATGGCCGCGGCTATTGCTGTTCTCTGCGCCGTGCCCGTCGCTACCGGGCTTTTAAAGCACAAATCCCGGATTCTTCTCGCGTTGTGCCTCCTTCCTGCCATGGTCCCAGCACCGTTTTATGCTTTGGGACTCGCATATTCAGGGATTCCGGTCGGAGGCGCATTCGCTCTAGCCTGCGCGCACGCGGGACGTTTTCTTCCCTTCGCGTTGCTGGCTCTCCTCCTCGTGCTCAGGAGGCTCGATCCGCGGCCCGTGGACGCCCTCAGGATGCTCCCCGAACGTTTCCTGGTGAGGAAGATGAAGCTCAGACTCCACTTTCTTCTTCCCGCTTTCGCGGCCGCGGGGGCCGTGGTTATCGCCCTGTCTCTCGGCGATATAGGTGTCTCGATTCTCCTCGCTCCGCCCGGAGCCAGGATATTTTCGGTTAAACTGTTCAATCTTCTCCACTACGGTGCGGGAGACCGGGCAGCGGCACTCGCGCTTTCGCTCATACCCTTGGTTTACCTTGTATGGGCGGGAGGCGCTCTGACCGCCGGGAGGATCGTCGCGCATGATTGAGTTGAAGGCGGTGTCTATGAAGTACGGGGATGTATCCGCCGTGCAGGGTGTGGACATCACCATCGAGAGAGGCGCCCGAATCGCCCTGGCCGGAGCTTCGGGATCGGGCAAAACCAGCCTTCTGCGATTGATTGCCGGGCTGGAAGTTCCGGATTCAGGGGAAGTTGCCATATCAGGACGAACCTGTTCGTCACCTGACGTGTATATTCCACCGGGACGGCGGGGTATCGGTTTCGTCTTCCAGGAACCGTCCCTCTGGCCGCATCTGTCGGTCTTCCGCAACGTCGCGTATGGATTGGAGAATCCGGGCTCCAGGGAATCGCGCGACAGGGTCGTGGAAGTACTGAAGAGGCTTGGCTTGTCGGATTTGGCCAGAAGAAAGCCGCACCAGTTATCGGGAGGAGAGGCTCAAAGGGCATCGATAGCAAGGGCTTTGGCCCCATCTCCGCCGGTTCAGCTGATGGACGAACCCCTTACCGGTCTGGACGACGAACTGAAAAGCTCTGTTATCGACTTCCTTGTGGGAGAATTCGAGAGCAGGGGAACTACTGTTCTGATGGCGGCCCATGACGAAGCGGCCGCCGGGAAGCTCTGCCGGGGGGTTGTGAGAATGGAGAGGGGCAGAATCGTTGGTTCGGCAGGCTGGGACGGTGACCGGCAAGCGGCAAAGGATTCGGGCCGGTGAGGGTATGAACTCTATTTTCAGGCGAATTGCTTTTCTGGCTGCAGCGGTAACGGTTCTGGCGGGACTCGTGATGGCCAGTGTATGGATTTATCACCGGGCGCTTCCGGCCCCTCTCCCACATCCCGGAGTTACCGTTTTCAGGCCTCCACACGAGGTATCGTCTCTGGCTATATGGAAGGGGAAACTCTGGGCGGGGGGACGCGACGGGCTTTCTGCCCTCGATATGGAAAGCGGGGAGATTCAGACCATCCCGAAGCCCGACGTTCCGCTTCGTTACGTGACCTCCCTGCTGGCCCAGGAGGGTAAGGGACTATGGATAGGCCATCCGGAGGGGTTAACGCTCTTCGATGGTAAGGGATATAGGACTTTCACCGAGAAGGACGGTCTCCCCGACCGGCGGGTTAACTGCTTGTTGATGGACAGAAGCGGAACATTGTGGGTGGGAACGTGGAAGGGAGCGGTGGCCTTCAACCGTTCACCGAAAAAGGTATTGAACCGGAAAAGCGGACTTGCCGACGACATGGTGAGAGTCATGATGCAGGACCGCGATGGAAGGTTGTGGTTCGGATCGTACGTCGCCCCGGCGGGTGGACTAAGTGTTCCTTCCGCTGATGGATGGAAGGTGTTCAATAGACACAACGGGCTTCCGCACAACAACGTAACCTCAATTTGTCAAGACGATAAGGGTGATATCTGGGTGGGAACGGGCCTGCTGGACAGGGGCGGGTGCTCTGTTTTCAAGTATTCCGGTGGGAGATGGAATCTCGAGAACACATTGACAAAGCGCGACGGTCTGGCCGGTGAAAAGGTGAGGACGATATTCCAGGATTCGAAACTCAGGTACTGGATCACATCGGAATATGACGGTATACTCCTTACGAAAAGAAGCACCAGGTCCATACTCAAGGAAAGAAACGGCCTTTCATCTAACGAAGTTAAGGTCGTGATGGAAGACAGTACCGGAAGGATATGGATGGGCACAAGAGACGGCGTGACCCGGATAGATGCTTCTTTTTCTATTCATTAGGCAGGGGCCGAAATGACCTTCCAGCAGGCGGCACAACGTTATGGAATCCTTTTAAAGCGCTATTCTTCGGGAAACCTTCCCCGTGACCGGTTCCTGAAGGAAGTTGACCGTCTTCGTGTGAAATGTAAAGACGGCTCGACGTGGCGTCCGAACGCGGACGACGGAAGCTGGCTGAAGTGGTCGGGAAACGACTGGAGACCGGCCGCGCCTCCGATAATGACGCCCGGTACCGGGCAAGCCCAGGTCGCCCGCCAGGTACAGCAGAGAAGGCAGGCCAGACCGGGCAGGCACGCAAAAACGGTAAAACAGCCTGAGACACTTGTGGAGCTCGGCGCTTTTCTTGTGAAAAGGTTCTTAAGGGGGCTCATCTGGGAGATCCCTATTGGTCTTGCCATCTTTGTCGGAACCTGGGTTTTCCATACATTTGTCCTCGTTTATGTAAATGAAGGTTTCTGGAGCGGAAGTTCGGGTGGTTTCTATACGACGATCTTCAACTCGATGGGGATAAATGTCTCGCCGGGCAACCCCATCGTAGCTCTTCTTGTCTCTATAACAAACGCAATTCTGGCGACGAAGGGAAAGGGAACGTTCACCGGGACGCTCTTCTGGATGCTCTTCATGAGCCTGCTGATGGGCGCGGTGGTCAGGTTTTTCAAGAAGGGGCCTCTTAACTACATAGGCGGTATCTTCAAGACTCCCTCGTGGGTGGCCGGGAGGCTCAAGCAGAAGAAAAACACGCCGCTCTCATGGGCGGTTCTTACGCTCAGTCTGGCCCTCGGACTGTTCCTCAGTGTCGTCTTCGGATCTCCGGGACTGCTTGCCAGCAGGCCGCTTGTCTTCCTGATGGGGTTGCACGGATTGTCAGCGCTCTTCGCGCACCTTGAAACATTCACGATGATGGTCGTTTCCATAGCCTGGTCCGACGCTCAGAAGGCGTTCAAACCGGGCTCTCCTAAACAACCGGTCAACCCCGCATACGCTGTAATGGCTCACCTCGGTTTGACTGCCGGCTTATTGCTGGGCAGCTTGATGCCCTTCCTGCTCTTCTGCGGAACGATCGGATTCCTCTTCCTCTTCGCTGGGGGGGGCGCAATTCTCCTGATTCCATTTATGAGCGGCAAGGGCGGAAAGAAGGCCGGAGCCCAGATGATGCTGGTGTTCATCGTTACTGCCATGGCCGCCATGGTGATCGTTCCGGTATACGCAGACGACGGTGGATGGCAGGAAGCTGGAGGAACCTTCAGCAGCTGGATAAAAAGCCAGGGCGCGGCTACTGCCGTAGCTCACGGCATCCCCGTATCAGCTGGAGCTGCTCTCGGTGCGATTGTGGGCGCCCTGGGAGCCGCCGCCGCCGCAGGGGCGGGCGCTGCGGGAGCCGCGGGTGCTGCAGCCGCGGGCGCCGGGGCTGCCGGTGTCGGATCTGCGGGAGCCGGGGCTGGGGCCGCCGGGGCAGAAGCCGGGGCAGGAGCCGGAGCCGGAGCAGGAGCCGGGGCCGGAGCCGGAGCAGGGGCCGCGGGTACGGGAGACACCGGCGGAGGTGCCGGGATTCCTGAAGCTGAGACTCCTGGAACCGAAACCCCAGGAACCGGACCTGCTGGAGCAAAGGGGGCCGGAAAAGAGGCGGCGGGAGGCGCCGCCGGTTCCCGGAAGGGCGCTGCCGGCGGGAAAGATGAACCGGGAGGCGCCGACCGGAAGTCGGACGCGAAAAACAAGGCCGACGAACATAAGAAGCTCGAAGAGAAGAAGAAACTGGAAGAAAGAAAGAAGCTTGAGGAACAGAGGCGCATCCAACAACAGAAAAGGCTGGAAGAGAAGAGAAAGCTCGAAGAGCAGAAGCACATGCAGGAGTTGAGGCGCCAGGCAGAAGAGAAAAGACTCGCCAAAGCCGAGAAGATGGCCGAGTTGAGAAAGAAGCAGGCTCAACTCCAGGACGATGCGGACGCCGCCCATTCCAAGGCCCATTGGTGGGATAGGGCCTACAAAGGTGCCAAGGTAGTTCAGTGGGTATCCGACAAGTCGATTGATGTTCTCGCAACGGTGACCGGCCCCACCGGCAAAGAGATCAAAGACGCATACACGGTTGCAAAGGGTGCCGCGGGTGGCCTCGGTAAGGCGATGGCCGAGGGCGGTGATTATGCAAAACATATTGCGATGGGGACGGTAAAGGGTGCCGCGGACGTGGGACTGGGAAAAATTCTGGACAAAGTCAACGGCAGTGTCGACAAGTTCGGCATGAAGGATTACAACCCGGGAGTGAAATGGGGGGGTGCCCGTGTAGGATTCATTAAGAACGCCCTCAAGGGAGGAGGAGGCGAGGTTCACAGCACCGTTTCCAACATGATAAAGGACAAGTTCAAAACAGGCGCCAAGAACGCTCTGCAATCTCACCTTCAGACCAAGGCGATAAAGAAGACGGGCAGAGGAGTGCTGTCCTGGTTCGGACTCTAGACATACAGGAGTATTGCAATGGAGAGCACGGTCGATTTCACGCTGGCACCGGAGTACTTTCCTTCTCTCGGAGATATCATCCCGGATGGGAAGAGCGCGATCTCTCCCTTCAAGGGTCTTGCCACGGGAGATGCCACGCCTGTTACCAGGGAGCTGATGCTTGGCGCCGGTATTATGGACTCCGACGGCAATATACGCCCCGACGTCCAGAAGGCTCTGGGTGTCCTTGCTTCTTCAGAGTCGTATACGAGAATCTATTTGTCCGAGGGCGCGGCACTTTTCGAGCAGGCGATCTACCACGATCCCCAAGGTGGAGAGCCGGTTTCCATTACAACCGTAGAACAGGGCCTGAGGGTGCAGTATCCGTTCGCCGTGGATGAACTGCTTGAAGCTCTTCGCCAGAACCTCGGAGAATCTGTCATAGCCGATATCGATTTCGCGGCCGAATTCAAGAAAGAGGAAGCCGTAGTTATAGCCGGAGTGGTTGATCTCTATCGCAAGCGCGTTCTCGCGGCGCTGGTCTCCGACGCCGAAGCCGATACCTCGCCTCTGACCCCCGAATCCATCCTGCAGTCCGTGCGAAATGAGAAGGGCGGGCCTCAATGGCTGAGCGTAATCGTCAGAGGCATGTTCAAAGACACCGTCAACCTGGAACTCGACAGTATCAGGAACTCCCTGGAGGCTCTTGCCGCCTCGGGACACATGGTACGGGAACAGGGTGGATTTTCGGCCGGTGAGAAACTGCAGTTTCTTTCCGGGAGGATGCTGATTCTCGACAGGATCCTCCATGTGGAGGCAGGCCGCGCCACCTCGTCCGGCGGAGTCTTTTACGTGGGATTTTCATGCCTGCAGACCGGTGTCCACGACCTTCTGTATCTCGAAAAGAACGGGGATTTTCTGGCCCTGGAAGGCATGAGTTCGGCTGGAGTGATAGATCTGGCCGGCCAGTTTCTCAACAACCCGGAAGCTCTCGAGGAGGTTGCCGAAAGGGAAACCGAAGCGGAGATGGCTACCGCCGATACGGAGGGGACGGTCCTCTATTCCCAAGAGAGCGAAGGAGCAGTGCTCGCAATCACCGGGGGGCCGGGGCCCAATGGAACACATGAAATCAGAGACGGCTGCACGGTGGGCAGAGACGCTTCGGCCGATCTGGTCATCGCAGATCCCAGGATTTCACGGCGCCACGCGCTCTTCGGTCGCGATCTCAACGGTCTCTGGACCGTGAAGGACCTCGGGAGCAGCAACGGTACTTTCGTCAACGACGAACAGGTCGACTCGAAGGCTCTTTCCGACGGTGATACGGTTCGCATCGGCGACACGACCCTGCAGTTCAGCCAGAAATAGCCCCGAGAGTCCGGGAGTTCCTGATTCCGTTGAGTGGACGCTCTCGTTCGATCCTGCTGAATCCACGAGGAATGCGCCTCCCCCGCCTTTACAGAAAGCGCCGGCGGGAGCGGACCACCTGCTTTGTCGGCCTGCCATGCCCACATCCTCG
>CAYUCJ010000125.1:0-8428 GCA_964443285.1 uncultured Desulfobacteraceae bacterium
CGATCTTCACGAACTTGAGCATCTCATCGAGATCTCCGCCGTTATGATCGCGGATTTCGTTCCAGATGTAACCGCTGCAGGCCCCAAGGGGCCGGTAGTTCTCGTACAGCCCCTCGATTTCCTTGTCGCTGAACCCACCCTTTTCGGCAAGGTACTTCCGGTTTTCGTCCGGGTCTTCAAAGAGGTTCATGGCCAGGATCATCGGGTCTTCATAGGTCTGGGATTCGATAACACTCAACCGCCCGTAGCTTGGAATTTTGTCCATATTGATAAACCTGAAGGTGTATTTCCGGTTCTGTTCTCTGGAAAGGTATTCACGGTATTTGCTGCAGAGGAAATCCACGAAAAAAGTCTTGCCGTTACCCGGCTCCCCCACGAGCACGAATGCCATCTCTTTGGACGAACCCCCTTCTGCGGCATCCTTCACGTAGGATACGAAGCTGTTGAGTTCATCGTACATGCCGATGATGTGTTTCCGGCCCATACGGAATATGGCGAAATCATAGGTGGTCTTGCCGTTCACCACGACTTTTTCAATAGGGCTGTCCAGTATCATCCTGGTTACTCCCTCGAAGGCATTTTCGAAACGCTTTGAACCCTTCTTCACGGCGAGTATATGATCCTGCAGCCCACTATTCATTTTGTCCATTCCTATTCCCCCTTTGCAGAAGCTGATCCTCTATTTTTCAGAAAATACCTTGGAAAGCTCATTGTCAATGGCATAAATACACACTTCCTTGGCCCCCTGGGCCGTATACCCGCTCCTCTTCACCAGGTTGTTCACGAGAAACGCAACAGCTCCCCTGATGCGCCTGTCATAGGTCTTGAATGTATCCACCGAGAAGTCCTTGATGGCGCTCCTGAAATTCTCGTTCTTAAGGAAGGGCTCCATCACCTTTTCCTTCAAATTGTAGACGTAACGTTCGTGAAGCGAGTCATAGAGCTCGGTCTGACGCAAATCCCGGCCGTGAACCAGGATGTCCTGGGTCAATGTCCTGGCGGTGTACCTGTTCTGAACCTCCTGCCTGAAAGCTCTCATCTGTTCCCTGGACGCCTCCGGGCCGAGAAAACGGTGCTCAACACCCTCCAGGAACGCTTCCGTGATCTCCAGTGCATCACCCGTATAGACGCATCTTTCCACGCTCCCGATCTCGAAATTGATGCTGAAAAGGTAATTCTGGATGTCTCTGGCGATCTGCTCTTCGTTGAGGTAATAGAGTGATTCCTTGATTTCCTGCAGCACGGTATAGTTGTAGGAACGGATGAGGGAATCCAGGAAGCCTTCAGGGATCGCCTTGGCCAGCTCCCTTTTCTTCTTGAAAAAATTGTGGACCATGGCCATCGTGATCAACTTGTCCCCTTGCCAGTAGGTGGAGTAGAACTCTCCCAGAATCTTGATGGAATCCCTGCCTGAAAGGCCCCGGTCCCCTTCGGTTTCCGACTCACCGATGATTCTCCTGCGCCGCTTCGCGGTAAAGGCTTTTCTGTCTCTTTCAGCCAGCCACGCAGGAATGATCCCTGTGTAGATGTCCATTTTCAAGAGATGCAGGTTCTCGTCGCAGTAGAGCCCATACTTCTCCCGGTCGCCGATCCACTCCGTTAGTGCCCCGGATTCTTTCATCAATCTCGTGGAGATAATGACCTTTGCGAAGTTCTGCAAAATCCTCGGCAGGCAATCCTTCTCGATCTGATCACCAAAGACATCCCTGTAGATCTTGACTTCAGTATTGTAATCGAGCACGTAGGGGATCTTGATATAGATAATACGGTCGGAAAAAGACCGTGTTCCCGCGATGTGGTCCCGGTCTTCCGGGTTCATGAGGGCCAGGAAAAGGGAATTCACGTCCTCCTCTATGTCCTCCACCTTGTGAACGCCTTCACTGATAATCCCGTGGAGGTTTCCAAAACGCTCCCGGTTGTGGTCTTTCAGATCCATCAAGGCATAGATGCCATTGTTTGTCCTGGCATACCTGGAAAAGATGTAACTCACCCTGTTGCTGTCTCTGAGCAGGTGGTTCAGCTGGTTCTGAAGCAGCGGATTGGTCAGGACATGATTCTTTGACCCCTTATCTCCAGGATTGAAAACGGTGATGCCTTCTCCCAACCGCCTGTTAAACTGGTATGGTCTGGCAAAAAGCATCTCAAAGACCTTTGAAGGCGAGTCCAGCAGGTCCAGAAGGGTCCTGTAAAGGGATATGCAAATCGTGCAGGGATTTTCCCTGAAAACCCATTCGTATTGCTTCTCAGTGAAGAGCCTTTTCTTGAACCCCGGGTCGCCAATCAGCTGGTCCAAAAGCTCTCTTCTGAAACCCTTCGGGATGAGGAGGAGCGGACTGTCGTGACTGGGGCAGGCAACCTCCAGATAGGTTTTCTTTGACAACCCGAGAAATTGATCTCTCAGGGTGACGCCCGGCGTTACCGGGTCCTCACCGGCAAGATCTCGAAGCTGCAAGAGCAGGGCATGGGCTTCGCTGTCAAGGTGTGATCCCAGTTCCTTTTTGTCGAGTTTCCAGACGGTCTCGTAGCAGGCGCCTTCTTCCGTGTGGGTATATTGTTCAAATTTTAAGAGTAGATTATTCAGAAAGGTGGACTTTCCACAACCGTGGGGGCCTTCAAAGATGTATATCCTGTTCTGTTGGGCACCTCGCCTCAACGAGTTGACGTGATTGATAAACCGGTTGGCAAACAGCCGGTCGGCAAAGAAGGGATGATCGGTGCCTTCAATGAAAAGTCTGCTGCAATCATAGTAGGCATAATTGATGGTTTCAGGGTCGTCGGGATATTCGTCGATACCCTCCCCGACATAGCTCTTGACCATGTCGTGGAACACCTGGAAGATGTCACGGAAGATCTGATCAGGTTCTCGAGCGGCGCGTTCTAGAAAGGCCTGGAAGGAAACCGGAGAACCGCGGCTCCTCTCCTGGATATTCTCACACAGGCTGTTCAGGAGGTCATCTACGGAGTTCATGTCTGCCCCTTTGTAAAGGGTTCACATGCTATCCTAATTCCCTTACCTGGAAGAAAAGCAATTTGTGTGCCACATGACAGTCTTGCGCTTTTGAGAGGGGTTTATCCGGACTGCCGGATCAGCGGATATCTATTGGAAAAGTTCTGTTCAGTTTCCAGGCATGGCGCAGCGAGTTTTCCGCAAAGCATCACTGCATCATACGGTTTCACTCTCTTCCGAGTCATTATACCAGATCAAAAAAGCGATGTAACCGTAAAAAGTTCGGTGCTCAGGACTTTCTGATCAATCCTTTAACCCAGGTATTTTTCCTCTTCGACAGGATGCCTTGCCGTCATTTTCGGGAAAGCGGGAATCCGGACACCAACATTTTTATGACAGCTCCGTTTTCCGCACCAGTGCCCTGGGGGAATAGAGTCGTAATTTAATCTTTGAAACCAAATTACTGTGCACAGGTCTCCAATCGGCGTTTGTTGTTTTTAATTTAGTTTTTTTGTTGAAATATTTCCTTTATTGTTTTTTAATGTATCCGTTTCGCCGTGATCAGCCTGCTTCCGTTGTTGCTCGGTCTGCTTCCTGTCCTCCATAAAGTATCTAATCAGAAGCAGAGGCAGGGCACGATAACGAGGGGATTTTAAAAACGGGATTTATTTCACCTATCAGCAGGTTAAGCGTATATCCATGGTTATCACTAGCGGATAATACATGACCAAAAGGGAGGTGTGTTAATGACAAGCACAGATACTGTTTACGTCGAGTTACAGAAGCATCTTGATAAACAGGCCGTAGGGTTTCCGGCAACGGAGTCGGGAGTAGAAATCCGAATTCTCAAAGAGCTGTTTACACCGAAACAGGCAAGCCTGGCACTTTGCTTAAGCTTTGAGCCTCAGACCATTACCGATATTCACAAAAGCGCCAGACGTGGTGATATATCCGTTGAAAAAGTGAAGAGTTTGATTGACGGTATGGTAGATAATGGTTCAATCGGGATAATGGAAAAGAACGGCACCGAGTATTATCATTTCATGCCTTTGCTGATCGGAATAGTGGAATGGCACGGAAGTAAATCGACACCCCAATTCTGGGCTGACTTTTTTGAATATATGACACAGGCGTATGGAAAAGTTTATGCAACAACCAAAGTTTCACAGATGCGGACCATTCCGGTGCAACGGAGTCTTAATGTCGAACACCAGGTAACCACTTACGACCAACTCAGGAAAATCATAAACAATACTGATGGACGGATAGCAATAGCTCCGTGTATGTGCCGGGAAGGCGCTAAAGGCAGGGGAGAACCCTGTAAGGTAACGTCGAGAGTTGAGACCTGTATGAGCTTTGGTGACTGGGCTAATCATTTCACTAAACTCGGAGCAAGAGAGATAACCCGCGAGGAAGCCTTTGATATTATGCGACAGAATGAGGAAGACGGTCTTGTCCTGCAGCCGACCAATTACCAGAAACTCGACTTCATATGCTCTTGTTGTGGTTGCTGCTGCGGAGTCCTGAAAATTCAAAAAACTCTACCCAATCCGGCGGCAAACTGGGCTCATAATTTTTATGCTGAAGTCGATACGGAGATGTGTACAGTGTGCGGGATTTGTGCTGATAAATGTCAGGTTGATGCAGCTACTATCGATGAACAGAACGGATACGCGACGATTAATCTCGACCGATGTATAGGGTGTGGTAACTGCGTGGCGAACTGTCCATCAGAAGCAGTGCAACTGGTGAAGGTGGAGGTAGAGACAGCTCCGCCGGAGGAGAGGACAGATTTATACCGGATACTGGCTGAGAGGAAATAACTGCATAAAGGGGTCTCCGGTTGACTGTTGATTGAAGGAGTAAAAAAAGAGAATATGTCGAGAGCATTAAGTTGTGGAATATATAACGTTCGTCAGATTATAAGTTGAGTATCGCTTGAAGGCCAAAGCGATTGATGTCGGCAGGATTGCTGAGAGAGTTGCTGACGTTACGGACACGGCCCCCGAAGCGGTCTGGGCTTCGGGGAAACAGCCCAAAATTGTGCAGGCCCGCAGCCTTCTTTGTTACTGGGCGACCAATAAATTGTGAAATTAGTCAGGCGTGGTTGAGTCAAAAACCGGGAATTTCCCAAGCAGCGGTAAGCCTTTCGGTAAGCAGGGGGCGCCGGATTGCATTAGAGCATCACTATGCGATTGGGAACTTATAATCTGACGATGTCCCCTATCTCTCCGTCGTGGAGTTATTAAGATCCAAGGGTGCTAAATAGAGCACGGAAAAGGGAGATCCTTCAATAATTTGGTTGCCATCATGACAATGTGAATTGAATAACCTGATAGGCCAAGGATTGTGCGACTTGATGCTCCAGGAGTTCTACATCATGTCATGATTCCGGGGATAGAGCACTGGTAGATTGAAAGATGGCGTTTTCCCGGGGAATGATTCAGTTTTCTCTCAACAGCTCCTCTGTCCGGCGACGGGACCGCTTCAGGATCTTTTTTAGGGCTCCCTCGGGCAGGGAAAGGGTTTTCCAGGATTCACCCCTCAAGGGCGGGACATAATGCTCGCCGCTTGTCCCGATGGCGATCCCGTTGACCGCAATATCGGCCAGATGAAGGATGCCCGCCGACAACGGGTCGGGAGCCTTTTCAGGTGAGTGGTGGTGCCCGACCATATCTGACATTCTCAGAGGGAGGCCCCATTGTTTGAGGAGCATTCCTCCCAGTTCTCCGTGGTCAAAACCGAATAACCTCCGTTCCGCTCCGAAGAGAAGGATGTGCTCGGAGAGAGCATGGGAAAGCGCATTTCCCGATTCCTCCGGAAATCGCATATAGAGGACGAGGCGGCCGATATCGTGGAGGAGCCCGGCCACGAAAAAGGGTTCTGAATCCCTATCTCCCCCTTTTTCAACGAGCATCCTGGCTGTCAGTCCGCAGGCTATACTGTGGGTCCAGAAGGACCTCATGTTGACCAGATCTGCAGGCATATCTTTGAAGAGCTTCAGGACGGACATGGCCAGGGTCAAGGCGCTCAGTTCTTTTGTCCCTACCAGGGTGACGGCCCTCGAAATGGTCTCAATCCTGGAAGGGAATCCGTAATAAGGACTGTTGACGAGTTTCAGAAGCCTGGCGGAAACGGCCGTATCCCTCTGGATCACCCGGGTGAACATGGAGGATGAACTGAATGGATCACTCATGAGGTCCACAAGCTGGCCGAAGATGCTGGGCAAGGATGGAAGGTGAATTGACTGCCGAACGAGTTCTTGGGGGTCTATGGTTTGAGAAAAAGCCACTCCTTCCGGCAGCTTTTTCTTTTCCCCGGGGTGAGGCACCGCTCCTGATGGAAGGCTCTTTTCGGTTTTCCCCTTCATGGATCCCAATTCGACAGCCAATGCGCACTCAAACAATTCCCTTATGGCGGGATGGTCCTTTTCCGTGTGACGAAATCTCTCCTGTACTTCAGCCTCGACCGCCTCTAAATGCGAAGCTTCCTGCTGCTTCTTCATTGTCCCGGTTTTTGCAGACATTCTTACCCTGCTCCCTCATTGCTATTTTTCTAACCCCTTTATCGGCATTCTACCGTCCTTTCTTTATTCCTAATATCAATCATGGTGGGATTGGCCTTCAGCCCTGTTTTGGACGTGACCGTTTTCAATCGGCCAGCTCTTATTGCATCCGCCACCCCCTTGTGCTACAACCAGTGTCGCCATCTTTCAACCAGAACGCACCCGTCAAGAAGGCTTCCGGACATGAGGGTAATGACATTCAATTTGAGGTTCGAGAACGATCGAGACGGGTCAAACGCCTGGGGTTACCGGCGTGATCTGACTGTAGAGGTGATCAACCGGCACCGGCCTTCGGTCATCGGAACCCAAGAGGGACGCTGGAACCAGCTCCTTTACCTCAGGGATCATCTACCTGGCTACCACTTGCATGCCCCCCAACGCGTCATTGACAACACCTGCCAGTATCCCACGCTTTTCATACGGAAGCTGGATTTCCATGTGGGGTCGGGAAGGGATTTCTGGCTTTCCAAGACCCCGGATGTCCACCGAAGCAAGGATTGGGACAGTGCCTTCCCCAGGATGATGAGTTACGCATCCGTCCGCTTACGCGAATCGGACGAGGCCTTCTGGATTGCGGTCACTCATTTGGACCACCGGGGTGCCAGGGCCCGTTACGAACAGGCCCGGATGATCGCGTCCTGGATTGAAAAGCGAAACGAACCTGTCATTCTGATAGGCGATTTCAATGACGTTCCCGGATCCCCTGTCCATAAACTCCTGGTGGGGCCTGGGACCGGACTCCTGGATACCTGGCAGGTCCTGGGTCGTGAAGAAGATTCCACGAGCTTCACGCATCACGATTTTACAGGTGTTCCGCACGATTCACGGATAGACTGGATCCTGTGCGGTCCGCATTTCAAAATCGTCGATGCAAAGGTTGTTCGGGACCATTTCGACGGCCGCTATCCATCGGACCATTTTCCCTACATGGTGGACCTGGATATGTTGCGCAGGGATTGAGGCCTAATGTATACCCCCGCTTGCTTTTTTCGATTTTTCTCAATCATGTTTTCCTTTGGTCTGCCCAATTTAGCCTCGTGTCCACAAAATGTAACCCGGAAGACGATCATCCTTTGCTTGAAAAACCCAACAGGTTCCTGTAGAGAAGAACAGAATGATATAAAGGAGAGAAATCATGGCAGATGACAATTACGAGGATGGGCATGACCTGACGGGAATTGATTTTTTGGAAACGAACGTGGGGCAGAAAGGCAAGGGCTTCAGATCTCAAAAAAATCCTCCTGATCCCCGAAAGCGGAAAAGTTCGTTGCTGTTCGTCGGAGCGGCCCTTTTGATCATAATCTTGATCATCGCGATCGCCTTTATTGCCGGCAATGGATCCTCAGTAAAACCCATTTCCGACATCCAGACACGGATCAAACCCCTGGAGGAAAAGGTCGCTCATTTCGGTGGGATGGAGGGCAATATCGCCTCGATTCAGCAACAGCAGGAAACACTGCAACAGGCTGTTTCAGGATTGGAAAGCTCCCTAAAGTCTTTGCAGGAAAGGTTGGGCCACCTCAGCCGGGAGGTGGCAAGTCTGAAGAAAAGGATGGGGATAACTCCTGCCTCGACGAAAAGCACTGCGTTAATAAGAAATAAACTGCTCAGTGAAACCCGGCCCCGTTACCATGTCGTACTTAAAGGCGAGAGTTTGTATAAAATTGCAAAAAAATACGGCCTTTCACTGCAGGAGCTCTACCGTCTCAATAATTTGACTTCAAAGAGTGTCATTCATCCGGGGTTGAGGCTTATGATCACTCCGGAGAGCAAGAAATAGAATGGGATTGATCAATTATTCAGCAACTTACTCAAATACTTCAAGTTTGTGCCGGTGAATTTCTCCTTCTATCATGTAGAGGACCTCTTCCGCGATATTGGTGGCATGGTCCGCGATACGTTCCAGATGCCGGGAC
>CAYUCJ010000126.1:0-8421 GCA_964443285.1 uncultured Desulfobacteraceae bacterium
TGATCCAGAAGGAGGCGTAATAGGAAAACTTGATGCCCCGGTAGGGATCGAATTTTCTCACCGCCTGGAGTAGACCCAGATTCCCCTCCTGGATAAGATCCAGCAGGTTCTTTGTCCAGTACCGATGGAAATCCATGGCGATTTTGACCACGAGTCTAAGATTGGAGGTGATAAGTGTGTAGGCGGCCTCTTCATCGTTTTCTTCTTTGACCCGGGTTGCAAGTTCTGTTTCCCGTTCACGGGTGAGCAGGTTGAACTTCTTGACTTCAAAGAGATACGCCTGAAGGGGGTCGTAGGGGACAACAGCATTTCTTGATGTTGAAGGTATGGCGGCAAGACTCAGTGAAGCAGATTCGTCCAGTGGTGTTTTCTTCTGCAGGGCGCTCGCCCGTTCCTTATTGTTTGATTTGGTTGGTGTCATAGTCATCAAATGAAGCCGTTGTCGGACATTCTCCTAGCCCGTGGTGATTTTTCTGTACCGCTTTTTCCCCGCTCTCAGAAGCAGGGAGTCATTGTCCATGTCCCGGGAATCGATGACCTGATCGAAAGCCGTTATCCTTTCCTCATTCACATACCCCCCGCCCTGGGAAATCAGACGTCTGGCTTCGCCGCGTGTCTTGCAAAGGCCTGCCTTTTCAAAAAGAAGATAGGCCGGGATTCCTTTCGCCAGGATATCACGATCCATGGAATACAACGGAATCGATGATGCAGACACGGATGTTCCCTTACCGAAGAGCTGTCTCGCGGCCTGTCGTGAAGCGTCCGCAGAAACTTTTCCGTGACAGATCACCGTGGCCTCATAGGCGAGTATTTCCTTTGCTTTCCGTTTATCGGCGCCTTCCAGCCGGGCCAATCGCCGAACCTCGTCCATCGGGAGAAAAGTGAAGAGGGCAAGAAAACGAGCCACATCCTGATCATCCTGGTTAATCCAGTATTGGTAGTATTCATAAGGTGTCGTCAGTTCAGGATCGAGCCAGATGGCACCTTTGTGGGTTTTGCCCATTTTGATTCCGGAGGAGGTGGTGAGCAGGGGGAAGGTGAGGGCATGAACGGTCTCATTTTCGACGCGTCTGACAAGATCCGCCCCGGCCAGGATATTTCCCCACTGGTCGTTTCCCCCCATCTGTATGCGGCAGTCGTAGTGTCTGAACAGATGCAAAAAGTCATAAGCCTGGAGAAGCATATAGTTAAACTCAATAAAGCTAAGGCCGGTATCCAACCGGGCGCGGTAGCTTTCTGCAGCAAGCATTCTGTTCACACTGAAATGACGGCCGATATCCCGGAGGAATTCGATATAGTTGAGAGTCGCTAACCAGTCTGCATTGTTGACCATGAGGGCATTCCCCCGATCGAAGGAGATAAATCGGGACAGCTGTTGTTTCAGGGCTTCCCCATTTTGATCAATCTGTTCTCTGGTCATGATAGGACGTGTTTCGGTCTTTCCGCTGGGATCTCCCACAAGACCGGTGCCACCCCCGATGACGGCGATGGGCCTGTGCCCGTTTTGCTGCATGTGTACCAGGGCCATGATACAAAGCAGGTTTCCCACATGAAAACTGCTTGCTGTAGGGTCAAAACCGATATAGCAGGTGGTCGGCGTCTTCAGGAGATCATGAAGCATTTGAATGTCGGTTGTCTGCTCCAAAAAACCTCTTTCTTCAAAGATATCCAATACATTTTTCACTCTAATCGCTCCGACTCAATTCTCTTTTTTGGGAAGTTTCAGGCTGATGACCTTGCCGTGCTGACCGAGATTGTCCAATTTTCTGCCATTAAACACAAGGGCTATTCCACCGGCATTTCCGATGACGATCTCGAAACCCTTGTGTGCTTTCCACTCGGGGCGGCTGCCGGGGCGAAAAATATACTGTTTCGGGGGGGCATCGTCCACGATTATTTTGACCCAGGTGGTTTCTTTCACTTGGGCTTCAAGGCTCAAAACTTTTGAAACACCTGCGGTGGCACCCATAACCTCGGAAGGCCCCTCAACACCAGGGGGTTGGGCGACGGTTTTCTGAGACAGGTCGTTTGGCGTTTTTTTATCTTGAATCGCGATCCTTTCATCCTTTGCAGGAACGGGTGGCGTCTCTGACATGGCGGCCTGGGAGGGGTGCTCTTGGGGCTTAATGTCTGTGTCTCCTGGAACGGCTCCTGTTTTGGGCATGCCATTTCCCTTTTCAACAGGAAGGTCCACGTGAGGTTCGCTGTCCTGAGCAGTGGCCGTCACCTCACCATTGGAGCGTTCGCCGGTCACCAGGGGTTTTTTCGCCCCCTGGAAAAGGTCATATCGATGCCATGCAAAAAAGGAAAGCCCGACAAGAAGAATAAGAAGAATGAAAACACCCACGGGTGTTTTTTCCCTGCGAGGTGTGAGGGAAGCCAGTGGTTTGGGGACGGGAGTACCCTCCGGCCGCCGTTCGCCATAGAGCCTCAGGATGTCCTGTTCAGGCAATCCAAGGGCAAGGGCATAGGACCTCAGGAATCCCTTGATAAAGACCGGTGCCGGCAAACGATCCCATTCTTCCTTCTCAAGGGATTCCAGAATAGGTGGCCTGAGCCTTGTTATTTCGGAAAGCTGAGCGTAATCCAGCCCAAGGTCTTCCCTGGCCTTTCGGAGTATTTCTCCCAATGGCAGGCCCTGACCCTCGCTGGTTTTTACAGGTTCTTCACCGGATACCTGTTTCTCGTCACCTTTCGGAGTCATCGTTCAGAAAGTCCTAAAAAACAATCTTGATATAGGCTTTTTCTCTCAGTTCCTTAATCCACGAGAGAAATCTCCTGTTCACTTCTTCCTGGTAGAGGATGTCATAGATACCGTCTCTTACCTCCTTCAGTGGCCTCAGGCCCGCCTTCCGTTTTTCCAGAACCTTAATAATCTGTACGCCGGCCTCTCTGACAATGGGTTTGCTCACACCCCCCGGCGGCAGGGCTTTTGCAATTTCCGACAGTTTTTCATCCAGTTGAGATGTCTTGAAAAAACCGAGATCACCTCCATCTTTTGCCCCGGGCCCCTCGGAATACTTTTTGGCAATTTCTTGGAAATCGGCACCCTTTCCCACTTTATCAATCAAATCCTGTGCCTTTTTCAGCAGATCGCTGGAATCGTCAGGATTCGTTCGTTTAAGGAAAATGGCCGCAAGGTGGACTTCTTCCGGGCTGGTAAATTTCTTTTGGTGCGCCTTGTAATAGGCCTCAATTTTCTCCTCGCGAACGACAATCTTGGAGTTCACTTCCATGTTGATGAGTTGCGCGCGCTCCAGGTTCTGCTCCATCTTCTTCCGATAACTTTCATAACTGAGGTTTCGCTCTTTCAACTCGGCCAGGAGCTCTTCATGGGTGATGCCATTCTGGCGTTTCATCCTTTCAATAGCACTGTCCACTTCTTTGGAAGTTATCGTGATGCCGAGTTCTCTGGCTTTTTGGGAAGCAATACGATCGTCGATCAGCATGTCCAGAACCTTTTGCCGTGTTTCCAGGTACTTTTGTTCATCCTGGTTTCTCATGTCCGAAGGGTCGAGCCCGGTCATTTCCCGTATTTTGGTATTCAGCTCATGAAGGGTGATAATGTCGCTATTGACAATGGCAACCAGCCGGTCGAGGATTTTTGCGGATGCCTGAAGGGGAGCAGAAAACATCAGGAAAGCGGCAAACATCATGGTTAAGCAACTCTTGAACAATGTCATGGGTCAAGACTCCAGGAGATCTAAAAGATTGGGATTTACATACACATCGAAACGGTTTTTCAACCCCGCAAGCCACTGCGCGAGAAAAACGTTGCGTCTTTTCAGTAAGAGCTTTGACGCGATTTCCTTTGTTGCCTCGGGAAGGGTCTCCGTTCGTGCAGGTCGCATTTCAACCACTTCAAAAATGTGGTATCCATAAGGCGAATGGACAACAGGAGACAGTTGTCCGGGCTTCAGGGAAGACAGGGCCTTGTCCATTGATTTTTCGAGTTGCCCCTGAGTTACCCATCCCACCATGCCTCCTCGGGACGCTTCAGGTGCGATGGAAATTTCCCTTGCCAGATTTCCGAAGTCCGAACCCTTTCGAATTTTTTTCAGCGCAATTTCCGCCTCGTGTTTGTCCCGGGTCACAATCTGCCTGAATTTGATTTGTCTTTCAGAATGAAATGAATCGGAATGTTCTTCGTAATAGCGAACAATATCGGTGTGCGTCGGCGGGGGCGCCTGTCCGTCGACCTTGTTCAGGATCTTTTCCACCAGAAGCCGCTTCTTGAGCTGCTCTTTCCACTGGTCGTACTCGATGTATTCCCTTAATAAGGCCTCCCGGAACTCCTCATCCGTGCAATCTCCGCGGATGGCCCTAATGGATGCATTCAATTCGCCCTTTGAAAGAGAAATCCTTCGTTCCTTCCCATATTCCAGAATAAGGTAGCGTTCAACGATCTCGTCCAGGACTTGCCTGGAGACGCGTCTCCTGTTCTCGTCGTCGACAGGCAGGGCTTTGACCAACTCCTTGAAGTCGGTTTTTACTTCAGCCAGGCTCACACGGGTGGAACCGACGGAAATGGCTTTACTCTGCTCCTCTCTGTCCGAGACGCTGCATCCCGGAAGAAGCAGGACCATGAAAAAGAATACAGGCCAATGGACCGCCGCCCGGGGAGATCGGCAACGGCCTCCCTTGCTTGGGTGCAAGATGCCCCCAGTTGAAAACCTGCTTGAAAACACCATTCGTGAAACCTTCGTGTGGCAGAGAACCCTGAAGATCACAAACCTTAACCTTCTGCAATTGGGTGCCAAATTGCAAGCATATTTTTTTTCTCTTCCACGAAAGACCTTCCAGCTCAAGAACCAGCCAGCCCCACTGTGCCCTGTTCCTCAGCCATCAGAGGCAGGTTTTCGATGGCCGAACGGATCTTGGATAGATCATCCGGAAAATGGAGGGGGCCTGTGTTGATCTTCAGGGTATTCTGATTGATGAAATGAAAACGTCCTCGATGCCGTTCCGCCAGTTTGATCCAGTCTTCCGGGTTTCTTTGCACAGTGGGAGAAAAGACCAGAGTGACGCCGAGGCTGCCGGCATCCAGCCTGGAAATGCCCGTTTGCTTGAGAAAAAGCCTCAACGACATGACTGCCAGGAGGTTTTTGGCCTCATGCGGAGGCGGTCCGAACCTGTCCCTGATTTCCGCTTCCATGTCAGCCAAGCTGGGGGGAGCGTCGAGCATGGAAAGCCTTCGATAGAGATTCAGCCTTATGTCCGTGTCCACTACATAGTCGCTTGGCAGAAAGGCCGGAAGATCGATATTGATCTCCGGATCGATCTCATCCTGCCACATTTCCCCTTTCAGTTCAGCAACCGCCTGTTCGATGAGCTTTACGTAGAGTTCGTAACCCATAGCAGAGATGTGTCCAGCCTGAGCGTATCCCAGGATATTGCCTCCCCCCCTGATCTTGAGATCGTGCATGGCCAGATGAATCCCGGCGCCCAACTGGCTGAAATCCATGAGGGCCTTGAGTCTTTTTTCGGCATCACGGCTGAGTTTGGAGCCATCGGAAAGAAGGAGGTACGCATAGGCCTTCTGTTTGGATCGGCCCACGCGCCCCCTCAATTGATAGATCTGTGCCAATCCCAAGCGGTCGACTTCATTGATGATAATGGTATTTGCAGAGGGTATGTCCAGCCCTGATTCGATGATGGTGGACGATACAAGTACATCGACCTGTTTGTGCAGGAAGGCAAGCATGGTTTTCTCGAGCTCTTTTTCGTGCATCTGGCCGTGAGCCACCGAAAAGCGGGCTGTGGGCACAATCTTTCTGAGCCGATCGGCCATCTGATCAATGGTATGCACGCGATTGTGCACAAAAAAGACCTGTCCACCTCTTTCCAGCTCAGCCCGAATGGCACCGGCGATCGTTGCTTCATCATAATGTGTGAGGTGCGTCCTGACGGCGAGTCTTTCCTCGGGCGGGGTTTCGATAATGCTCAGATCCCTGACGCCCAGCATGGACAACTGGAGTGTCCTGGGAACCGGTGTGGCGGTTATCGCGAGGACATCTACCAGCGCCCGATATTTCTTGATGGCCTCTTTCTGCTTTACACCAAATCGCTGTTCTTCATCGATGATCAGGAGACCCAGATTCTGAAAATGAACGTCTTTTTGAAGAATCCGGTGGGTCCCGATAAGGATGTCGACCTGCCCCGATCTCAATCTTCCGAGGATCTCAGCCTGTTCTTTCCGTGACTTGAACCTGCTGATGACTTCAACCCGGATTCCGTATGGAGCCATCCTTTTCCGGAAAGTCTCGTAATGCTGTTCGGCAAGGACGGTTGTAGGAACGAGCAATGCCACCTGTTTGCCGTCCGCATTTGCCTTGAATGCGGCCCGTATGGCCACTTCTGTTTTTCCGTACCCCACGTCGCCGCAAACCAAACGGTCCATGGGGTTTTCAGAAATCATATCGTCGATGACGTCATCAATGGCCTTGATTTGGTCGGGGGTTTCCTCATGTTCAAAAGTGGCCTCAAATTCCCTGAAGAAGGAATCCGGAGATGAGAACGAATACCCTTTACGGTACTTTCGAAGGGCATATATTTCAATAAGCTGCCTGGCAATATGCCTGACGGACTTCCTGGCTTTCTGCTTCTGAAGACTCCACGCGTTTCCACCCAGGCGATCAAGCCTCACGTTCCCGTCGCCTGCCCCGATGTATTTCTGAAGGATGCCCACCCTGTCGGCCGGTATGTAGAGTCTGTCATGGTCTGCATAATCCACGATCACGAAATCATTGACCTTTTGTGCAATCTCCAGCTTACGAAGACCACCATATCGGCCAATGCCGTGTTCCTCATGAACGACCAGGTCGCCTTTTTCCAACTGGCTAAAACCCGACCAGTTCAATCCCTGGGCGGTTCTGGAACCTTTGGATCTGGCCCGGGACCTTTTTGCGCCGAAGATTTCGTCCTCGGTCACGACATAAAGACCGGTTTCCGGCCAGGAAAAACCCTCTGAAAGCCTTCCAAGGCAGACAGAGAAGCCCGGTGTGTTCGGAACATCCTTCCAGCCGGAGACGGGGGCGTCGAGATGAAGCCCGTAATTTCCCAGGATTTCGTGGAGACGCTGCGCCTGCTTTAGGGTGCGGCATAAAAGCACGACACGTCCACCTCGATCCCGCCAGCGAGACATCCTATCCGCAAGCGGAGCCAGGGATACCTTTCCTTTCCCTTCAAGTCGCAACTCAAGGGGCACGTCCAAAGAGAACCGGTCTTTATAGACCAGTTTTTTGTGTACATCGTCCCGGCGCTTCAGATCCAGTTCGTTGAAAAAAAATCTTTGATGGGCTGAGAGGTGGTCGGCAAACTCGCCGGCGGTTAGGAGGAGCCCTTCAATCTCGGGGAAAGGCTCACCAACTTCGGCCGCCCGGTTTCTGTTCTTTTCCACCTCTTTATCAAACCGGTCCTGGATCTTCTGAAACGTTCGATCCAATGGATCGCTATTAATGAGAATCTGGAGCGTATTGTGAGGTAGATAATGAAACAGCGAATTGAGATGGGGGTAGAAGTGATTGAGCCATCCCTCCTGCCCCGGGAAAGACATGCCTTCAGAGGCCCCCCTCGGCAGTCTTCCCATGGACCTTGACCTCTTGACAGCGGCTTTCCCCATAATGATTTCATTGGCAGGCAGAATCACCAGTTCACGGAGGGATTCCTTGGATCTTTGGCTGAGGAGGTCAAAATACCTGATGGACTCGAGATGATCTCCCCAGAATTCCAAGCGAACGGGAAGAGGATTGGAAGGAGGAAACAGGTCTATGATACTTCCCCGGACCGAATAATCGGCTCTTTCCTCAACCAGCGAGGTTCGCTGATATCCAATGGTTTCAAGTCGCTCGATGAGTGCATCCCGTTCCGCCTCTTCACCGACCTCCAGATATTCAAGGCCTTCCAAAAAGAACTCTTTGGGCAGAATCCGATAGAGGGAGGCCTCCAGAGAGGTGATTACGGTGGCATTGTCCTGGGTCAATAAGGCATAGAGGGATTCGATGCGGCTCGCCACCACTTCTCTGTGGGGACCGAGTCCCGTGAGGGGAGACAGGTCGTAGGCCGGAAAGTCATAGATGGGAATATCGGCCTTGCCGTCCCAGGAGTCTCCGGACTTGAGAAAAAAATTGAGCGCTTTGATAAGAACTTCAGCATCCCTCGCCTGAGGCAGCATGATCAGGCAGGGTTTCCTGAGTCTTTTCAGCATGAGGGACAGATGGTAGGCGAGAGCAGATCCAGAGAGGCCCGTGACCTCGATAGATGGGGTACCTTCCTCGATCCATCGTGTCAATCGGGAGATATGACCATGTGGAGAAGAGTTCATCATGCAAAAAAAAAGCAGCACGGAAAAATGCCGCAGGATCCCAAAGGAAAATGATTCACAAATGACGGCTTCGCAAAAAACTGCTTTGTGCCGCAAGC
>CAYUCJ010000127.1:0-8334 GCA_964443285.1 uncultured Desulfobacteraceae bacterium
GTGATCATCTCCATCATGCTCCCGATGGGATCGGTCCGTTTTGTAGCAACCACCTTGTAACCTTCTCGTCCCAGTTTTTCTGCGATCTCTATGCCGGTTCTTCCGGCCCCGATAACCAGGACCCGTGGACCTCCTATTTCCCTCTGGGCGGTTAAATATTCCACCGACGTAAGGGCATACTGGTTTTTGATGCCCGGAATTTCCGGGGTATTTTGAACCGCTCCTGTTGCCCATACCAAAAGTTCCATGGCGCTCCCAGGAAGATGGATACAAGGCTGCCTGGGATGCTCTCTTCCTTCAAGGGTGACGGAAACAGGCTCCAGGATGACCACGCCGGGACCTTCCTCGGAAATCTGTTGATAGAACAGGAGTTGCCGGCCCGTGACCATGCCATCGGGGTTTCCATAGCCAAGCTTGATTGGAGGGAATACGAAGCGATTTGCAGCTTGGCAGTGCCAAGGGTAAGTTCCTCGAATAATCTTTCCATGCATGCCTCCTTTGCTTTCTTGTAACCTGTAAGCTCCCATGCCTCCGTCCTCAGTGATCGACGGAAGGAAAGAGCCTTCTGTCCGTATGAGGCAGGAACATGATTTTGTGGTATTCCATAAAATCTCTTCAGTTATTGAATTCTTGAAAACGCGTTCGGAGGATGTCTATCCTAACTGGATCATGAATCTGCCGCCTCATTCTCCGGACGCTCGGATTTGGGCAAAATCACTTTGAAGGTTGAGCCTTTGCCCGGCTTACTCTTAACCAGGACTCTACCCCCGTGAGCTTCCACAATAGCCTTTACGACCGCCAGACCTACGCCGCTCCCCTCTGTCTTCCCGGCCTTTCCACGGTGGAACATATCAAAAATATAGGGAAGATCTTCGGGATCGATGCCTACGCCATGGTCCTTGATGGCGACTATAATTTCTTCAGCGGTCTCCTCTGTTGATATGGTAATGGTTCCTCCTTTGGTCGAGAATTTAAAAGCATTATCCAGAAGATTCGTAAAAACCCGCCTCAGACGTTGGGGATCCGCCTCGATAACGGGCAGGACCGTATCATTCTGCAGTTCAAGCCCGATGGCTGTCTCGGCGACCGTCGGCTGGTAGATCTCAAAAATCTCCATTAATTCCTTATCCAGGGAGGTGGTCTGAAAATTCAGCTTCAGTTTCCCGGCCTGCAAACGGGCAAATTCAAGGAAGTCATTGGCCATAAAGTCCAGCTTGTCCGTCTCATTTCGAATAATTCCAAGATATTTCATCTGTTTTTCTTCATCCAGATCGGTGGTCTTTTTCAAGAGACGCAGCACAAATCCGCCTATAATGGTCAGAGCGGACTTCATGTCGTGGGCAAACATGGAAATAAGGTTGTCCTTTTCACGTTCAAAGGCCTTCAGCTGGGAGATATCTTGAAATGCCTCTATAGCCCCGATAAGACCGCCCGCTTTATCGATCATGGCTGCCGTTTGCATCCTGACCGGGATGGTCCCTCCAGCCTTGCTTTGGACCGTACTCTCCATCCGAACAACCGGGCGGCGTTGATGAATAGCTGTTGTTAGTGGGCAATGGAGTTTGCACATCCCCCCTTGCAAGATATCGCCGCAATAACGACCGACTGCCTCTTTTTCGCAATAACCGGTGAGCGACTCAGCCCAGGGATTAAAGCTGGTTATTTCCAGTTGCGGATTGACGGTGATAATGCCGACCGGTAAACTGTCGAGGGCGAACTTATAAAAGGCCAAGTCAATCTCCGCGGGTTCCTTGGCCCTCCCAATTCGACCAGGGTCTTTAGCCTGCCTGCCCATATGGAGGTTCCTCCCCTGCACCCTTCCCCTGAATCAAGTCCAGCCCATGAACAGAAATCCAAGTATTTTTTGAAATGCTTGCTGATTCCGAGCCTCTTCCACGGCGGTATCTCTCCTGCCGATCACCGCAACCGGTGACTCCCTGTAGAAAGGCCACTCGCAGGGTGTATTCCCGCATAATCGCTGCCTCACACTTCATTCATCTTTGCTCATGACACGGCGATCCAATTCGGCGAAAATCAGGCCATAAAGATGAGAGTTTCACCGATCAAGAAGTCCTTTGAGGGCATCTGAGAGCGTGAATTCCGACTGAAGCCCTAAGAAGCGTTGGATCTCTTTGCCATTTCTGAAGAGTATCAGGGTGGGGATGCTCTGGATAACCAGCTTCGAAGATATCTCGCGAAACTCATCGACATTCACCGTTACGACGAGAACCGTTCCTTCAAATTGAGCGGCAAGTCGGCGAAGAATAGGCTCCTGCAAGCGACAGGGGGTGCACCAGGGTGCACCAAAATCAACCAGCGTCAAGCCCTTCGTTTTCACCTTTTCCAACTGCTCATCGGATGTTATCTCTTCTAAATCCAGCTCGTTTTCCCTCCTTGCATTTGTGGTTTGAAGAACCAGATTTCTTTTGCTTTAAAGATCAATAAATTCAACTATCATGCCATCTGCTGAATTCATGCCTTTCATCAGTCGCCTATGAGACCGGGAAAAAGATATCCAGTTGAAATTAAACGAAATCATTTTGTTGAGGGGATATTGGATGAGGGATCATGGGACCAAAAACGCAAACCTGCTTGACTCAAGAGGTAACGTTACATATGCTCTAAGAGAACGGTCTGTAACGTTACTTTTATTCAAAATCTCACATCTGTTCCGAGAGGGTCAGAACAGGTGAGACAGAAGGACCAATTTACACCATGCAGAAAGAGACAAAACGAATATTGGACCCAGGGTTTTCCAGCCTACTGCTGGAGTCCATGGCTGACGGAGTTTTTACCCTTGATGAGAACGGGAGAATAACATCGTGGAACCCTTCCATAGAAAGGATAACGGGATATACTGCCGATGAAGCCATGGGCCGGGCATGCACATTGTTGAACTTCACCCTGTGTTTTCAGAAAAGCTGCCCCTCGGGTATCGGAGACTGCGGCATTCTTCAGCATGGCCGGCTCGACGGCAGGGAATGCTTCTTGCGTCATAAAGAAGGCTACGACGTGCCCGTAGTAAAGAGCGCAAGGCTGGTCAAGGATGAAAAAGGTTCTATCAAGGGTGTCGTAGAAACTGTGACCGATCTTTCGGAACTGAAAAAGGCGCGGCGCAAAGCGGAAGAGGCCAACCGCAGGCTGGGTCAAATAGAGAGACTCGGCAATATCATCGGCAAGAGCCATGTCATGCAGCAGGTTTTTTCAGCCATCAGTGCGGCTGCTGAAAGCGAAGCAACCATCCTTCTGGAGGGTGAAAGCGGTACGGGGAAGGAGCTGGTAGCAGGTGCTATCCACCATCACAGCGCTCGCAAGATGATGCCTTTTGTGACTGTGAACTGCAGTGCCCTTTCCGAATCCCTGCTGGAGAGCGAACTCTTTGGCCACATCAGAGGCGCTTTTACCGGGGCCGTTCGCGACCGAATAGGTCGTTTTGAAGAGGCCGAAGGAGGGACCATTTTTCTGGATGAGATCGGGGAGATCAGTCCTTTCGTCCAGGTCAAGCTCCTTCGCGTAACGCAGGAGCGGGAGATCGAACGGGTCGGCGAATCAAAGAAACGCAAGGTTGATCTCAGGTTCATCGTGGCAACCAATAAGGATCTGGGTAATCTCGTCAAAAGCGGGGAGTTTCGTGAAGACCTCTTTTACAGGCTGAAAGTCTTTCCGATTACAATTCCCCCACTTCGTGAGAGAAGGGAGGACATTCCCCTTCTGGTCAGTCATTTCATCAATGCCCAGAATAGTAAGACAGGCAAGAATATAGAAGGGGTGACGCAGTCATCCATGAGGATTCTCATGGAGTATCCATGGTTCGGCAATGTGCGGGAACTGGAAAACGCAATCGAGCACGGCTTTGTCCTTTGCAGTGGAGAACACATTGACGTTTTCGACCTGCCGGTTGAAATACGGCAACTGGCCTATCGAACCGGCCTTGAGAAGCCCTCCCCTTTGGCCAAGGCGAAATTATTCTCAAATCGGAGACTCTCACCTGAAATGCTGGTCGAGATTCTGAACGACTGTGAGTGGAACAAAGCCGAGGTGGGGAGGCGTTTGGGCCTGAGCAGGACTGCAATCTGGAAGTACATGAAAAAGTGGGACATCCCGCTAAAGAAACCTGTTCCGCATATCTTGTAAGATCACGATATCGCATCTGAAATATGAACACCGTGAGGCTTGATTCTCCTGATTTTTGAGGAATATAAGCGAGATGCCGGGCGACGTCCCGCCGAGCCATCTTCAAAAGGTCTTCTCCATCCAGGAGCATGCTGGCTTCCTCGGGGTCGAGTATCCGGCTGACACACTTCAAAAGGGTCGATTTGCCGGCCCCATTCAGAGTCACAAGAGCGCGATGTTTTTGCATTGTGTTGAACGAAAAAGTTGTTCCTCAACAGTTCTGGAAAGAAATCTTTAGCGTGTGGGACAAGACTTTGAACAAAAAAAAGCCGCGACGGCGCGTCCCTTTCCGGGAGCATCGACCTTCGTGGCCTTTTCCATCCTGTTTTATCTATCCCCGCTGATCTCTGCGGGAAATCAATGATATCTATCCAGCAGCCTGCGAACCCTGCTGCCGTACGCTGAAACCCTAATCAAACGGCTTCTGCCGAAGTTTTTAAAGTAATGCTACTCCATAAATCTTTACGAATCAACTTCTTTCGTCCTCCGCAGCTTCCGAACGCTTCGACCTTATTCTGATGGGCACATATTCCCCCCGGATGATCGTCTTGTTTGGGGTTCGTCCAAGCTGGCAAAAGACACAGTCCTGGCTGCATGTCTTGTAAGGGGTTATGTCCACTCCTAGGGACCGCCCCAGGCGCCGTGACGGAACAGGTCCGAATATATGTTTGTATTTTCGCATGGAACACCTCTCTGCTTTTCCGCAGATAAACGGAATCAACCGAATTCCACACCCTTCCAAAAGGCCGGCGAAAAAATCCCATATGGCGCCGCAAATGAAAATCGCTGCCTCAAGATCGGAAAGCCTTCTGGCTCGGTAAAACACGGACTCAGCGTCGAGAGACTCAGTTCGCCTGCCCCGAATGGTTCGATTTTCAACATCCACGACAAGCAGCCGTCCGGCAGAATTTGAAACTGGAGAAATCCGGTCTTCCCACACGGTCAGAACCACTTTCATCGCCCATCTCTCTTCACGCTATGCGAGGTGGCAAGATATGTGACAGAGGTTGAAGAGAATCCCATAACGACAGTAACTGTTGAAGTATCAAGGTTTTTGCCATCGTTGTAGATGCATACAATGAAGAAATAAAATATTGGCTTGACAGTTATTTAATTCAAAGGGAGAATTTGAAGATTGCAGCAACCGATTGCAACGATGCAATTTTTGCAACTGGTAAAGTCTCAGCACTGCGACCTTACCAGTTGCGCGCTCGGTACACACACCCGTTATAGCCGGAGACATCGGCTGCAAATATGACCTTTTCAGTTCGATTTTCAGTCTATATTTCTTAGGGTTATGACCTTACCTATTTGTCAAGCACGATCAAAAGGGCATTCGGGCAATAAGCGGCACAATATTTGTAAAATGCTGGAGAAGCGTGCCGTCGAAAAATCTTTCGGCGCCACCGAGGTGGCGAGAAGGTTGAGGCTGAAAGGCTCGCCGAGGAAAACGGGAACCATTCAAAAGGAGGGACGCAAGATGACAGCTCGAGTTGGTAAACAGGCACCTGATTTTACTACCAAGGCTTACCATGAGGGCATGGCCAAGGAAATCAAGCTTTCGGACTACCAAGGCAAGTGGGTGATGCTCTGTTTCTACCCTGCAGATTTCACCTGTGTCTGACCGACAGAATTGTCGGCAGTTGCCGTCAAGAATCAGGAATTTCAAGAGTTGGGAGTGGAAGTACTGTCGCTCAGCGTAGACAGTCTTTACTCCCACAAGGTCTGGCAAGAGGAGGAACTCTCTAAAATGGTGGGTGGTGGTGTACCTTATCCGATGCTGTCGGATCCCGGAGGCAAGATCGGAGAGAGGTATGGAGTGTATGACGAGGGGGCAGGAGTGGATGTTCGGGGCCGCTTCCTCATCGATCCGGAGGGAGTAATCCAGGCCATGGAAGTAATGACACCACCGGTTGGACGCAACGTTGCGGAAGTCTTGCGTCAATTGAAAGCGTTCCAACACCATCAGAAGACCGGTGAGCTTTTGCCGTCAGGATGGAATCCGGGTAAACCCACCTTGCCGCCGGAGACGGAGACCCTTAAGATGGCCGGCAAGGTTTGGCAGGTTTGGAAACCCGAGATGGCTTTTTAAGATTTGGCCCCCTTTCCCTGGTTCTCCGTAAACCAGTCGATCAATTACCGGGCAATGCTGATTTTCGGGGGGACGGGAGGAAGGTTGTCCGCTGAAAACCAGCCTGCATCGCCAATTTCAACAGGATCAGCGATGATCTCCCCTTTCGAGTATTCGGCGGTAAAAGCGATCATAGGGGAATCCGGAAAGGGCCATGGCTGGCTGCTGAACTAGCGGATATTCTTGACTTCTATGCCGACTTCTTCACCTATCTCTCTTCGAATGCATCCCTCAGGGGTTTCTCAGCCGGCATCGATCCGGCAGCTTTTGGCACCGATATAGGGACAGGCGCCCCGCACCACCACCAGGGATGGCCCTTTTTGTTGCCAGAGTTCTTGCAGGGTATCGGCGATGTCCGAGCCGTCATTCGCATCCAGAACACGAACAAGCTGAAAATTCAAGGCTGCCGCCACGTCTTCGGGCCCGAAGACCGGTACGGTTTCACGCATGGCGGTTTGGCCTGTTCCGACGCTTGTCTGAAAACCGGTCAAGGCCACGGTGCGATTGTCCATGACAACGACGATGATGTCAGTTTGGTGGTGGGCGGCATTGATCAGGCCGTTTATACCGGTGTGGAAAAAGGCCGAATCGCCCGTCAGCGCCAGGACCTTGTCTTTGATGCCGCTGCGGCGCAAGCCACAGGCCAGCCCGATACTGGAACCCATTGAGTATTTGACGTCCAGTATTTCATAGGGCGCGTTGTTGAGCTTCACCAGGCACCCGGTTTCCCCCACCACGATCGGTCTTTCCAAGCTGCCTTCGGCGATCATCTCTTTTAAGGTCATCACAAAAGGCGCATAAGGGCAGTCTATGCCCAGTGGCTTGAGGCTCGGGTACTGGCGTTGGGCCGATGGCTTTTTTGAAGGTGTCTGATGGAGCTCAGCCGCCAGAAAGCGGGTCAGGCGGGCCTCGTCCAGAGACCCCTCCCAAGGGACTTGCCCGCCGGTCTTGCCCGAGATCTGCAAACTCAAACCGTTTTTCTGGGCCAGGTCGCGCACCTGCGTTTCTATGAAAGGTTCCCCATCTTCGAGCACGTAAAGTCGTTTGAGCGGTTTTAGAAAAGCCAGCAGACTTTGCTCGGGCAGCGGCGCAATGGTCCCCAGGGACATGGTGCCGATTCCGGAAAGGAGCCCCAACCGTCCCAAAACGGCGGCCACACGTCCGCAGGCCAAAAGCCCGAGCGTGCCCTCACCCGAAACGGCGTTAAAGCCGGCGTAAGGCGCCAGGTCAAAAAGGCGCGCGTTTTGGCGCAGCTTGACGTGCAGGGCGCGGTGGTTTTCAACCACGTTGGAGGGCACCGATTTGAAGCGCTTGCGCTCGACAAAGCGGGGGGGCTCGGGCCGATGGGCTTTTTCGGCGACCACCGGCCCGGTGCAAGTGGTAAAATCGGTTGTAAATCTGATCATGACCGGAAGGCTTAAGCTTTCCGACAACCGGAAACCGGCTCTGACCATCTGGTATCCCTGGGCGGGCGTGGCCGGCTCTAGAATGGGAATCTCGGCCATGGCTCCCAAAAGACGGCTGTCCTGCTCGTTCTGGGAACTATAGGCCCCGGGATCGTCGCCGGCCAGAATGAGCATGCCGCCGCCGATGCCGGTCAAGTTAGCGGTCATCAGCGGATCCATGACGTGGTTGATGCCTACATGCTTTCCGATCATCACCGTCCGCACGCCGGCCAGGCTGCAACCCAAGGCCTCCTCGAAAGCCACCTTTTCGCAACTGGCCCATTCCACGTAAATAGGGCTGGCGGCGCTTGCAACGATCAAGTTTTCCACGATCCCGGTGCCGGGACCGCCGGGGTAGGAGGCCGCAAACCTTGCCCCTCCATCGATAATCGCCCGAGCAATACTCCCGGTACCGGTCATTTCTTTTTCACTCATGACGTCCTTTCATACCTCAATCCGTTTGTGTTATGTGAGCGTGGAAAATATCTGAGTCGGAGGGATTATGACGCCGCGTCGAGCTCGATTGCGCCCAGAGGAGTCGCGTCTTCATTCTCGACAAAGAAAAGCTGCCAAGTGAAGAATGAA
>CAYUCJ010000128.1:0-8302 GCA_964443285.1 uncultured Desulfobacteraceae bacterium
AGGTGTTTCGCTCCCCTGGAATCGTTTCCATGCCTTTCAGGATTCGGGATGAGCTTTTCGGTCTTCTTCTCATCGGAGATAAGCTGAAAAACAGGGCCTTTACCGAGGAGGATCAATTTCTTCTCAGCTTTCTGGCAGAACGGACCGCACAAAACATCGAAAACCTGGCTCTCTATGACAGCCTGAAAGAAAACTTGTTCGCAACCCTTGGTGCCCTGGTCAGCGCCATTGAGGCGCGCGATCCATATACGCGGAAACACTCCCAGCGTGTGACGCAACTCGCGCTGGATATTGCCAAGGCGCTCGGGCGGCCCTATGAGGACTGCAGAAGACTCGAATCCAGCGGCCCCCTACACGACATTGGAAAAATCGGAATAGACGATCACGTTCTAAAAAAGCCTACCCATCTGACCGAACAAGAATTCATGAAGATCAAGACGCACCCTCTCATCGGGGTCGGCATCGTGTCGCCCCTGAATCTGGACAACGATGAATTGGCTGTCATTCGAAACCACCATGAAAGATGGGACGGGAAAGGTTATCCCGATGGGCTGAAGGGAGAAGAAATTCCGCAACTGGCCAGGATCCTCTCCGTGGCGGATGCTTTCGATGCGATGAACTCAAACCGAGCCTACAGAAAGGCCTTGCCCTTTGAATACTGCCTTGAAGAGCTGGCCAAAAACAGGGGGACGCAGTTTGAGGCAGAAGTTGTTGATGCGGCCCTTGATATCCTCAGGCAATAAGATCCCCGTGGAATCGCGGGCATCTTTCCGGTATTTTTATTGCAATCGATGACAAATTGTGTTTTTCTGCGTCATTAAAGTGGGCGGGTATGGAGAATATCTCAACCCGCTCCGTGAAGGACGCCCTACACACCGGACAGACCGATGCAACAGGCGGACATCTGTCTGTGGATGACGGCTGGACAACATCCAGTGAGGAAGTGCCATGAGCCCGGAAAACAGACGCGAATACTTGAGGACAGACATTAGCTTATCCACACGGTGTCGCTTGTTGACCAGGGATGAAATGGAACTGGTTGAGCAGGGAAGCATGAACGGAATCCTCCAGAGGTCTTCGTTTTCCAGCCCCATAGACGAAATCATCGATCAATTGCCATCCGGGTCGGAGGAGGAAACGCTCTACAGGTGTCTGAAAATGATAGACAACAAGATTAACTTTGTTATTGATCAAATGGCATCATCCCCCGATCAGCCTGATAGACAAATGAACGAGGTCATGGAACTGAGCGGCTCAGGAATAAGATTTGTTAGCAAAGATCCATTTTCAAAAGGTGTTCTACTGAAAATAGATCTCATTATGCCAGACACCTTTGAGTTCATGGTTGAATTTATTGCCAGGGTCGTTCGCATCGAATCCAAATTACCGCCCGCAGAAAAGGGTGTCAAGGAATACTGCGTGGCTGCCCGTTATGAACAAATTGATGAGAGGGCGAGGGATGCGATCATTGAGGCCATTTTCAAAAAACAACGGAAAATAATTCGTTTTGAAAAGGACCAAAAGGAAGACTGAATGGAAAGATTTGAGATCTCTCTTGACAACCTGACCCGCCTCTGCCATTTCGCCTCTCTCGGTGCTCTGGTTGGAGGCCTGATTCATAACCTCAACAGCCCCTTGCACAGCCTGGGGATGCAGATGGACGTCATGCAGCACTTTCTCCTCAGGGAGAATCAATCCGGAAACGAACTTCTGGAAAAGTTTTCCCATCGTCTGTCACAAATGAACGATGAATTTGAAAGCTTGAGCAATCAACTCAGGGTCACGGGCATGAGAGCGGATTTTCTGGACTATCCGCCGGAAAAAATGGATATCAACCATTTTCTCCACCAGGAGCTTGAGTTCCTCAAGGCCAATCTCTATTTCAAGCACAATGTGGAGACCGAGCTGGCATTGGCTCCCTCCCTTCCTATGCTGGCTCCTGTCCCCCCCTATTTTTGTCTCGGAATGGGTTTGTTTCTTGAAAAGCTGGTAAATGAACTTGAAAAACGGGAATCAAGAAATCTCTTTGTCTGCACAAAGGTGTCCCATGAAAATCCCATTGTTCTTATTATCATGAGAGATATGGGGACCTTAGAAGAATTGCGTGACATGCTGAACATGGTTTGCGGTGATTCTCCCTTCCTGCTTGACCGGGAAGAGGATGTCAGTCTACACGTGGCAGTGATTCTCCTGAAGAACTGCGGTGTGACTTTTCAAACGGAATTGGAAAACAGTCAGCTTTCAATTCAACTCATCCTTGCTGGCACCACAGCAATCATTGAAACATAAGCCAATTTCAAAACGCCCCCTTTTGCCCGATTTCTGCGTCACGCTCGAATTTTTATCCTCGAAATATTCAATATATTCCTGTGGTTAAAATTTATCCCTTTCTTGACCTTAGACAAAATTGAACGTTTTGAAACTGGCTAACATGATCAGGAATAATCTCCACGCCTGAATTTCGCGATTTCCGTGCCGAGATTGATGTTCAGGTCAGAGATGATTCCCTTCAGAGTGCCATCTAGAGGCCCTTCCCTATCCAGAAGACTCAAGCCATGAAGCCTTTCTTCAAGATGTGTCACCAGAGGCTCTAGGGCTTCCGTCTTCAGATCAGGGTCAGCCAGTTTATCAGCATAATACCCGACCATTTCCAAAGCACCTTCAACCTCGCGAAGCGCCTTTTGTCCAAAGTTGTCAACACCCTCTCCCGACCCCAAGGTCTGTGCAGGTTGGACATGCACGACCGTTTCAGGGACAAGCACAGGGTTTACAGATGGTTTCTTTACATCGTTCGCTATGTCCCTGTTGATAGCCCGGTTCATGACCTCCTGAAAATCACCCTTTGGTTTGGCCGAACCCGATCGACCCCTGATCTTCTGAGGTAATCCTACACTTTCGATCTCGTGAATTTTCATTTCTTCTGTCCTTTTCAATTCATTTGTTCAATGAACAACGGCTGTTTCACCTGTGCGGACGCTTACAATCAAGACATGCAAGGTTACTGCCAAAACGGGGTTCAGATCTATTCGCCATTTATTATTCTGTATTTTCAATAAGTTTGAAACAATATGGGTTCAATGGGAACGAATTGGAATTCAAATAATTCTCTGGAAATAGGGAAATAATTCCCGCGATAGCGGGGAACGTGGGAATATTATTCCATGTGTGAGGAGTAAGCGGCACATAACCATTGCAATGCCTCTTCAAGGCTTGACCACAGATCTTCTGGACCGTTCACCTTGTAATCATCCGCATCGCTGTGGCCGTGATTTCCATGATTGGAGCAATTCTTTCAACCGCATCGATCTTAATCGCCTCTTTCGGCATTCCAAAAACCACGCAGGTCTTTTCATCCTGGGCTATTGTTCCAGCTCCCCTCTGCCTCATTTTCAGAAGCCCCTCTGCACCATCAACACCCATCCCTGTCAGGATAATGCCCAGTGCGTCAGCCCCGGCATATTCGGCGGCGGATTTGAACAGGACATCGACAGAAGGCCTTTGATGGTGAACCAGGGGTCCCTGTTTGACATGGACGTAATAGCAGGTCCCACTTCTCCTCAAGAGCATGTGGTAGTTTCCGGGGGCGATCAGGGCCCTCCCGTTGCTAACCCTGTCGCCATCTTCAGCCTCCTTCACCTGAATTGCGCAGAGCCTGTCCAGCTGTTCTGCAAAGGAGGTGGTAAACTTTGCCGGCATATGTTGGGCCACAACAATACCGGGGGCATTTTTCGGCATTTTTGTCAACACCGTCCTGAGGGCCTCCGTGCCGCCGGTTGATGCCCCGATGGCAATAATCTTATTCGGGATTGAGCTCAGCGTCTCGTTGGCGCCAGCCGGTTTCACTTCCGCGTCCTTTTTATCCCCTCCCCATCGAGCCACCCTCACGCCTGCCACGGCCCGGATCTTGTCTGCCAGCTGCAAACTCATGTCAGCGATGGAATAGGAACCGGAGGGTTTTTTGATAACCTCCAGAGCGCCCGTGGAAAGCGCTTCCATGGCCAGGTTGCACCCTTTTGAGGTGAGTGAACTGACGATAATGACCGGAAGTGGATAGAAGTTCATCAATTTTTTAAGAAAAGTAATGCCGTCCATTCTGGGCATTTCGATATCAAGGGTGATGACGTCCGGCTTCAACTTGACGATCATATCCCTCGCGACATAGGGATCGGGTGCCGTTCCAACAACTTCTATCCCCCTTTCCCGCGACAGTTCTTCAGCGAAGATCTTCCGGACTACCGCTGAATCATCCACCACGAGTACCTTTATGTGCTGATTCCTGTGCATTTTGCCTTAGGACCTGATGATTACTCTAAAGGCCAGATGATGTTCAATGGCATTGAAAAGCAGTGTGAACGCATTGTCCTCCTTTGAGAAAAATCGGTCCATTTGTCCTTCTATATCAGCTGCTTCCGGAATTCCCAGTTTGAAGATTCCCTTTTCATCAATGAGACTCAAGGTCTTGCCCGTAATCATATTGACTACTTCTTTGATAGTCCCTTCCATTTCATCGGAGTCCACGTCCACATTTTCCTGTCCCAGAAAATCCGAAGTCAACGACCGGGCGAGTTTAATGGGTATCAAAAAGACGACTTTTCCTGCCATCGGACCGGTGAAATCCAGGCTGGCACCCATCAATTGATCCTTTGGCATCTGCGATAGATCTCCCCCGGCTTTAGATTCAGAGGCTTCCAAAGGCAAAAAAAACATGGTCTCCAGGATCTCAGAAATCGAGATTTTCGTCGCTTCCTTCAGTGCTTCCCAATCCATTTTCTGGCTCTCCGATAATGTCATTCAATTTTTTCCGGATGTCTTCAGGTGTGAAGGGTTTCTGGATGTACCCCGCTGCCCCTTTTTCAAGAAATTGCTGCACCATTGGCTTGCTTCCTTCACTCGTGATAACCACAATGTCAATCGCTGCGAGCAATTCACTTTTTTTCATTTCTTCGATGAGTTCAAGCCCGTTCATCTGGGGCATGTTGTAGTCGGTGATCACAAGGTCCACCCAGTTGTTTTTCAGAATTTCAAGGGCCTCCAGCCCATTGGCAGCGTCAAAGCAACCACCCACGCTGAATCCCGAAATCTCTATGGTTTTTCGGATAACCGCCCGCATAGGGGATGAATCATCAACGATCAGTATATTAAAGGCCATTTCAATCACCTTCTTTGTCCACGAGTGGAGCTCCGATAACAAGCCATTTCCACACTAGACGTCTCCGATTAGAGCTTCCACTTCATGAAGCCTTTCACCAAAAGAAGCCATCATCAACTGAATGTCGGTGTCCGTAACATCAAGCTTTTCCATAACCTTTGGGTGAAATCGATAGGCCAGGCCATCAGATCCAACACCTATTCCCATTATCATACACAAAGTGTCTGCGACGTAAACAACGGCGATTTCCATGTCCGCCTCATCCCATCCGCCGTCCAGATGGTGATTCCGGATGATATGGATCATTCTATCGCTGAAATTCCATTTCTTGGCGATCAAAGCCCCAAGCTCGGCATGGTCGATCCCGATAATCTGTTTTTCACCTTCTCGAAAAGTAATGTCTTTTTCTGCAATGATTCTTTCAATATGGTCAAAATAATTCCCCACATGTTCGCTCAGCACAGCCTTGCCGATATCTTTCAAGAGAGATGCCGTAAATACCAGATGAGTGCCCTTGAAATCCTTTGCTTCGGCTATGTCCTTTGCCATGAAGGCCGACACGACAGCATGCTTCCACAACTCCCCCGCTCTCAGGTCATATCCACCCTGGGCCTGCTTCAGATTCTCCCTGCTCAGATCCAGAAGCGCCATATCAACCACCTGATTGATTCCCAGATAGGCCACTGCCTGGTGGATGGAATCCATCTTCCTGGAAAGTCCAAAGAACGGCGAGTTACACATTTTCAGCAAGTTTGCCGTAAGGGCCGAATCGTACTGGATAATATCAGCCAGCTCCGAAGCGGAACTCAAAGGATCATTGGCAACCGCCATGACTTTTTGGGTCACCTGCGGGATGGGCTTAATATTATCAATTTGTTTAATTATATATTCTATATTATTCATATCTCTCTGAATTGCTGGCCTGATGCTTTAAGCCAGCTCACTCCGTCTCGGACCTGAAGTCTTATGGTCCGGTTAACATTTTCCCCTACCTCCTCATAATCAATCATCACCTTGTTCTTCCAAAAAATCTTTCTCAATGCCATATGATTTCTCTTCCCGATATTAAAGAAGCCTTTCTGATCCATGATCTGGGCGCCGCCCACCACAATGACTCTCATTCTCTGTTTGACCGCACCCAGCTTGTATGCCTCTTTGAATAAGTGGGGGATGCCTGTATCGGCAAACATGAAAGGATTTTTTTCAGCTTTTCCTTTGTCAAGATTGGAGTCCGGGAGCATATAATGGAGCATCCCCCCAACCTGGGCGACCGGATCATAAATTGAAACCCCAATACAGGATCCTAACGAATAGGTGATCAGGACTGAATCGAGGTCCCCGGTTACCTTCATGTCAGACACGCCTACAATGATATTCACTTAAATGCCCTTCCAGTTTCTTTCAGTAATATTCCCTGGCAATTTCGAACAGCCCGGCAATGTCAAGTATAAGCCCGACCCTTCCGTCTCCCATGATGGCGCCCCCTGCAAGACCTCTGATATGTTTGAGATTTTCTCCAAGGCTCTTGATGACCACTTCTTCCTTTCCCAACAGTTCATCGAGCAGAAGGCACATCTGAAGCCCTTCGTGTTCCAGCGAAACGACGAGTCCTTCCCATGGATTCTGATACCTTCCTTCAGTGCCTACAATCCTGTCAAGCCTGAAGAGGGGGATGAGTTTTTCTCTCACCAGAACCATTTCCCCTTTTCCCTTCACAGTGGAGTAGTGGGCCTTTTCCGGTCTGAAGGACTCCAAAATCGACATTGCGGGGATAATATAACGTTCCTGCCCGACCCTGACCACCATTCCTTCAATAATCGCGAGGGTCAAGGGCAGGTTGATGGTAAAAATCGAGCCCCGGCCCGGAGTACTGCTGATCTCCACTCTTCCCCTGAGTTTTTCGATGGCCTTCTTGACAACGTCCATTCCCACTCCGCGACCGGATACATCGGTGATCTCCCTGGCCGTCGAAAACCCAGGTTGAAATATCAAATTGTATATTTCGGATTCATCCAGACCTGCCTCGTCCCCGATTATTTGATTCTTTCCTGCCTTTTCAAGGATCCGCTCCCGGTCCAGCCCTCTGCCATCGTCCTCGATTTCGATGACGATATTCCCTCCGCGATGGTAAGCCCGGAGATGTACCAAGCCATAGGCCGGCTTCCCTTCAGCCTCTCTGGTTTCAGGGTCCTCGATCCCATGATCAACCGCATTGCGTATCATGTGGACCATCGGTTCGTAGAGTTCGTCCACCACATTCCGGTCGATCTCCGTATCCTCTCCATCCATGGCCAATGTCACTTGTTTTCCTGAATTCTTTGCCAGGTCCCTGACCAACCGTATCATTTTTTGAAAAGTGCTTAGGATGGGAACCATCCGCAGGGACATGGCCGTTTTTTGAAGGGTGGAGGTGAGTTGGTTGAGTTGGATCAGGTTCTGGGACAGCTTCTGATCTCTTGTGGAGATCAGGATTTCATTCTGTCTCAGCATGGACTGGGCGATGACCAGCTCTCCGGTCATGTCAACCAGTGTATCCAGCTTCTTGGTGTCCACCCTGACCTGGTGATCGAGACCCTTTTTCCTCCCGAATTTCTTTTGACTGCGTAACGCCCCGCCCACTTCCCTGGGACCGGCCGCCCCTTCCTCCACAAGGATCTCACCCAATTTTTTCTCCCGCTTCTTTTCTTGTTCTTTGAGGGCGTCATCAAGTTTTTCTTTGCTTATAACGCCGTCCCCAACGAGAATTTCCCCCAATGGTTTGCCGCATAGAGCATCGCTTCTCGAAAGAAATGTTTGGATTTTGTCCAGGACCGGTTTGATATCCACTTCCGCCTCAAGCGTCGTTCCTTTCTTCAGCCCCTCCTCTACACCACGAATTAGGCGTTTCAACATATCAACCGACTCAAGCACGAGGTCCACTACGCTCGCCTCAACCTTGATATCTCCGTCACGGGCCTTGTCAAGCAGATTTTCTGAAACGTGTGCGATTTTGTTGATCTTGGCGAGATGGAGAAACCCGGAGACCCCTTTAATGGTATGGAAGGGCCTGAAAATGGAATTGATCGTTTCCATATTCTCGGGGTCGTCTTCGAGATCGATCAGGTTGACCTCGATGAAGCCGAGATTTTCAAGGGATTCCGAAACAAAATCCCT
>CAYUCJ010000129.1:0-8300 GCA_964443285.1 uncultured Desulfobacteraceae bacterium
GCCATGGGGAGATCTCCTGACTTCTCATACTGCAAGGCCTTTGTGCGATACGTTTGGGGAAGCGCACGAAATGGATCCTTTTGGACGGCCACGGGCTTCTCCTTGACGGGGGAGGGGAGGGCGCAGGCCTGAAGAAGCAAGGCCGAAAGAAAACACGTCAATGGCAGCAATGATCTGATGAGTCGTCGATTTTTGTGGCGAAGTAATTTCATTTCCAGGGCAGTGATTCTCTAATCAAAATCCGTGAAGACATCGAGATTTTTCCGAAAAGCCTCCAGAGAGAAGTTTCCATAAATCATGGAGCGGTCGATCCGGTAAGGGTTTACGAAAAAGGGGTTGGCTCCTCTTTTGACCGTGAAAGCCGCTCTGTAGCCGAGTTTTCTGGTCACTTCGACCACCAGGTGACTGGTGTCCCCGTAAGGGTAAGCCAGATATTTGACGTCCTTATTCAACTTCTTTTTCAGAACCTTTGCCGATTCGATGAGTTCCATTTGAACGGATTTAAAATAGTCCTTAAAAGATTCCTGTCCTTCCTTCCAGGCAAGACTCCGATGTGTCCTTGTATGACACTGCATGTCGATGCCGTTCGCGTACATTTCCCTGATCAGATCCCAGCTCAGCGTTTCAGAACTGCCGGTGATGAGATTGGTATAGACAAAGAGGGTGGCGGGGTAGCCATAGCGCTTCAATAGAGGGTAGGCGATATCATAGGTTGATCGCCATCCATCATCAATGGTGATCACCACGGACTTCTCGGGAATCTGAGCCCTGAATTCCATAAAGTCGTATAATTGGTCCAAGGTAATGACGTGGTATCCGTGATCATGAAGCCACTTCAATTGCTCCTCGAAATCCTCTCGCGTTACCGTCATGGCATCTTTTTCTCGTAGAGAGAACTTGTGGTAGCACAGTACGGGCACCGTCTGGTAACCCCGCGGCCTCAGCCCGCCCCTGGAAAGAGGCTCGAGGGGAATGACGATGGCCTGCCCCGGCTCGATATCTTCAACGTGATTGAACTCGGCTATTAACCAGCCCTTAGAAGGGTCATGCAGGTATTTGATCGCGAGGGCAGTCAAGGTTTCGTGGGGCTGGACAATCACCGCGACGAAATGGGTGAAGACCCGTGAGGTGGCCGGGGCCGGCACGGAAGTGGAAATTCCGACGTCTTTAGGGACCGCGGCACAGGAGAGCAAGGTGAGAGAAAGGAAAGCCCACGTCCAGAGGTAGAGATGCCGGAAAAAGATCTTCAAGACAACAATCCCTTCAGACGAAAATTTTCCCAGGGTTCAATTTTGTCCATCATTTCACGTGGCGGGACGGGCTCCACCGTAACCATATGCTCGACGGTTTGGAAAACATCCTTGCTGATGAGGATTTCACCCGGTCCGGCCAGCATGTTTAATGAATAGGCCGTCTTGAAGCTTTCGCCGATAAAGGTGTGTACCTTGTTGGGGAGTGCCTCAACCGGTCCTGAGAGGGCCACACCGGTACTGATCCCGATGCCGATCTTATCGAGGATCCGGTTTTCTTCCGCTCCTTCGTTCAAAAGCGCTTCCTGCAGGGCAAGGGCGGCCTTCACGGCCCTCTCCGTGTGGTCCGTCTGGAGAGGTGCGGTGTCAAATACACAACTGACCGCATCACCGATAAATTTATCAACCTGCCCGCCGAACGTTTCGGCAACCCGCGCGGCCATGCCAAAATACTGGTTAAGGTCCACAATCACGTCTTCGGGAGCCATGTTTTCGGCATATTGTCTGAATCCTTTGACGCCTGCAAAGAGGACGGTAATCTGGGTCCTCGTTATTTGCGTTGGTATAAGGGCAGATGGTGCATTTTTTTTGCGCCGAAAAGGTTCAGGAGAAAGATCCACTTGAGGGGACGGTTCGCTTTGCATTCGTCTTTCAAGCTCGGCCGATAAGGCGTTGAGCCCGACGGCCAGGGTACCCAAATAGGGACCCGGGACGGGGGGGAGCTGAAAGCCCAGGTCGCCTTTTCGCAATGCTTCTGTGGCCGCCGCCATTTGAATCATCCGGTTTGAAAAGCGTTTGGACGCCAGAAGAATAAAAACCAGACATAGAAGCAACCCAGGGAGGCTGTAAAGGATGAATGTACGTGCAAGAAGGGAAGCCCTGCGCGCCAATTGTTCCTGTATCCGGTCTGAAGAAAGACCGAGGTGAAAGAACCCGATAATCATTTGCTTGTAGACGATGGGTACGCCAATATCCAGGATTTTATACGCGGTCGGTTCCCCCAGATTTAAAGACCGCATCCCCTGTTGGTCATCAGGCCTTACCAGTTCGTTAAAATGGGCCAGATAGTTCCCAAGTCTCTTTGGCCCGGTATATGCAATAACCTTTCCGGACTTGTCCAGGACAACGGCATAAAGGGTTCCCGGCTCCTTGTCCGTCCCCTTGATGAGCAGGTTCAGCCCGAGGACGTCCCCGCTCAACAGAGCCATTGTTGAATTCTTGGCAAATTGGCGCACCAGAGTGGTTTTGCTTTTGACTATTTCCGCGTAGGCGGCCTTCTTCTCTTGATCTGAAACCAGAATACCGGTTGGTACCAGGATCAGGAGAGCGAAAAAAAGGAAAAGGATGGCTATTTTAAGAAAGAAAGGGAAATAATTCCTGGGAGGGTTCATTATGGCTACCTTTTTCCACAACCCCTGTTGCGGGTGACTTTCAGACTGATGGGCCAAACCATATCAAAAGAATTTTAAAAAGGCTATTTCAATTTTTCGGATGAAGCCGGTAGGAAAGGCATACCCCCAAATCCACCATCTAATTTGCGCATCATTTACTTCGACGGGGGATTTGGCGACATTCCTGATCACCAGCAAGGTGTCAGATGCAAGGCGCCGAGGAGCGACGATTGAGTCGTATAAACAATACGTCGCAATGAGGAGCGATGGAAGGCAACGCCGCAGATGATGCCTTGATGGTGGATCAGGGTACCAAATACTCCTTGACTGGAAAGTCAGCCGTCTGACATAATAAATGGTCTTTTCAGTATGATACCTCCAACCTACATCAGGATTGAATGCCCCTATGAACGAGATCACAAATAGGCGTTTCGGAAAGTACATGCTCCTGGACAAGATTGCACTTGGTGGTATGGCGGAACTTTACCGGGCCATGATTACCGGGGTTCAAGGGTTTGAAAAACTCATCGCCGTCAAAAGGATCCTGCCTCACCTGACCATTGAGAAGGAATTGGTTGATTCCTTTATTGACGAGGCCAAGCTGGCAGCGTTGCTGCATCACCAGAACATCGTCCAGATCTACGACTTCGGCAGCGTGGAGAAATCCTATTTCATCGCCATGGAATATCTGTTCGGCAAGGATTTGAAGCAGGTGACGGAGAAGGCCAAACAGAAAGGCGGTCAGCTCGACCTGGGGAATGCGCTCCACATCGTCTCCAGGATCGCTTCCGGGCTCCACTATGCACACAATCTTAAAGATTTTCAGGGAAAACCCCTCAATATCATACACCGGGATATCAGCCCTCAGAACGTCTTTATTACTTACGAAGGGGATGTGAAGATCGTCGATTTCGGCATCGCCAAGGCCGCCACGCAGAGTTCCATGACCCAGGTGGGCATGATCAAGGGAAAGGTGGCCTACATGTCTCCCGAACAGGCGGACGGAAAGCTTATTGACTACCGGTCCGATATCTTTTCCCTCGGCATCATCCTCTACGAACTGGTTACGGGAAAGAGGATGTTCCAAGGAGACACCATGCAGATCCTGTCCAAAGTCAGGATGGCGGAATTTATCCCTCCCGATCAGCTTGTCACGGGTCTCCCGGCGAAGCTCTACGATATTCTGGGGCAAGCATTGGCCAAGGACCCGGAAGGACGCTACCAGTCGTGCAACGATATGCTCGCGGACCTGGAAGAATGCATGTATGCCCTTTCCAGGAGACCGACGACGCGCAGCCTTTCCGAGTACATGAAAGGCCTTTTTGCGGGTGAGATCGCGGAAGAGGAGAAGGCCATGAGTGATGTTGCCGGAGATCATTCAGCGGCCGGGCCGGAACCGGCATCACCCGTCCCCACCCAAAAGATCGCCGAAAAGCGCGTCGAAGAACCCCCATCCCGCGAAGAGAAGAAGCCCGGGAGAAAGGGGTTGATCCTGGCGGCCGTCGGGGGGATCGTGCTGGTTGTGCTCCTGGTTGTCATTTTCTGGCCCGGAGAAAAACCTATAAAGGAATCCGCGGAACCCCCAAAGGTGGTCGTGGCGGAAAAGAAGGCGTCGGAACCGGAAAAGGTGACTGAGACCACTGGGACGGAAGTGGACTCATCCGAAAGCAAGCCGGAAGAAGCGGCGAAACCTGCAGCGGAAGAAACCAAGGTGAAGGAGGCATCGGCCCCGGAAAAGGCACCGAAGGAAGAGAAGGGCGTCGACAAACTTGGGGAAGCCCAAGGAGCGCTGGACGAAGAAAGGTATGGTGACGCCGTTGCCCTGTTTGAGGAGGCCCTGGTTGAGAATCCCGACCTGAAGGAGCGGGCCGCAGCCGGCTATGAGGAGGCCCTCCTCGCACAGGCGGATTCCGTAAGCAAGACGGACCCCGAAATGATGGAACGGTTGCTCTTGAAAACGACGGATCTGAATCCGGCCAGTGTGAAGGCGCACGCCAAACTTGGACTGCTTTATGTGCAGAATAAGGATTTCCCGGAGGCGGTCAAGCAGTACACGAAGGTCAGTGAACTTGACCCGAAGTATACGGACGCATTCTTCAATCTGGGATACCTCTACGCCGTGACCAAGGACTATGAAAAGGCGGAGAAGGCATACCAGCGCGTCACGGAATTGAAGCCCGACTACCTGGACGAGGCCCTCTTCAATCTTGCCATGATCCAAAATCGCCTGGGAAAGAAAGACGAATCCATCGCGAATCTGGAAAAGGCACTGGAACTCAATCCTCAGAATGAACGGGTGAAAAGTTATCTGAAGAAACTTAAGAAGCCATAGGGGGCAAGCATGAAAAAGGACATGAAACGGACGATTCCATTCTTGGCTTTGGTGGGTTTTTTTCTCCTGCCACTCCTTGTTTCCTGCGTCTCTCTCGAAAAGAAGGGTGGTATTAAGAAGGGCAAGCAAGAAGCCACGCCAACGGCTTCTCAGGCGGCTCCCGGGGGAGGGACTCGGGAACAGGCATCGCTTCCCCGGAAGGGCACGGGCGCCACCCAACCCGTTCAGTCGACTCAGGGTCAATCACAGCCCATGACGGAACAGGAGGCGGGAAAATACTTCGTTCACCAGGTAAAATGGCCCAACGAATCCCTCTCCATTATTGCCAAGTGGTACACTGGGAGCCTGATGAACTGGAAACTGCTGGCCGCAGCAAATCCGGAGATGAACCCGACCGTCATTCACAAGGGTGATCGGATCCGCGTCCCGGTGAACATGCTCAAGACCCGGAATCCCATGCCCGAGGGGTTTGTAGACGAACTCGTCCAGAACCTGAAAAAAGAAAAACCGGCGAAGGCTGCTGAAGGGGAACAGAAGGAAGAGGAGCCTGTCCTGTTTGGTCCAAAAGGGCTGAAAAGTGAATAAGATGTCACTCCGTCCATCACAATCGATTGGATCGATGGACAGGATGCAGAGGAGGTCTGAACGATGCAGGATTCCCAAGATTTTGCCTTTACAATCCTGGCCTTGGCGCCATTGAGGGGCCATGAAAGCGAAAAATGAAAAGAAGACCCCATTGATGTCACCCTTGAAACCCTGGACCAGGTGATTTCGCAACTCAAACCTTCATTCGATCCCCCGGTTCCCGGAAATATCTACCCGCCAGAGTACCTCACCTTTGAAATTGAGAATCGCAAGGGTTTTCGTCCGGATGGGCTACTGTCTTATAATCCGTTTCTGAAAAATATTCCGGATGCCAGAGGATTCGTCCTTGACGCACCTGTATCGGGGGCGTAGCAGTGGATCTTTACTTGCATATTTCCCTGTGCTAAGGAGACATAAGCTTCTGCCGAAGCGGAACATACGTAGAAAGGAGTCCAGACAATGGACTATGAAGTCATTATTGTAGGAGCCGGACCGGCCGGTATCTTTACGGCCTTGAGCCTGTCAAGATTCGGAATAGAACCGGTTCTTCTGCTGGAACAGGGGAAAGATCTCGCACACCGGGAGCATGACAATCCCGAAGACAGGCTTTGCGGGTGGGGCGGTGCAGGTGCCTACAGCGACGGGAAATTGACCCTTTCCACCGAGGTGGGCGGGGTTTTGAGGGAATTCATGGGAGAAAAGGAGCTCCAGAAGCTCCTTGAACTCACCGACTCCATTTATGCTGAACACGGGGCGCCGGACCGCGTTTTCGGCGATTATTCGCCGCAGCTGGAAGAGCTTTCCGATCGCGCACGCCTTTCGGATCTGGAATTCATACCCAGCCGCATCCGCCACATGGGCACGGAAAACTGCCAGGTTATCCTGGACCGTCTGAGACAATCGCTGGCAGAGACGGTCGAGACGCGTACCGAGACCGGGGCGAGTGAACTTCTGGTGGAGGACGGCCGTGTCCGGGGAGTCAGGCTGACCGATGGACGGACGGTCACCGGCAGGTTCGTCGTAGTGGCCCCCGGCAGGTCGGGTGCGGGCTGGATGAAAAGCCAGGCCGAGGCCATAGGGCTCAAGACCAGGGCCACTTCGGTAGATATCGGTGTGCGGGTTGAACTGCCGGCGCCCGTTCTCAAGGCCGTTACGGACGTGACCTATGAATCCAAGCTTATCTACTATTCCAAGACCTTTGATGAGAAAGTCCGCACCTTCTGCATGAACCCCTATGGAGAGGTGGTGACCGAGGAAAACAGCGGGATCACCACCGTGAACGGGCACAGCTACGCCGAGAAAAAGACAGACAACACCAACTTTGCGATCCTGGTCAGCAGCGCCTTTACAGAGCCCTTTGACGATCCCATCGCCTACGGTCGCTACATTGCGCGGCTCGCCAACCTGCTCGGCGGCGGGGTCATTGTTCAACGGTTGGGGGACCTGCTGGCGGGCCGTCGCAGCACGAAAAAACGGATGGCCCGATGCCTCACCCGCCCGACCCTCCCCGAGGCGACGCCGGGCGATCTCAGCTTTGTTTTTCCCTACCGGCACCTGCTGAGCATCATCGAGATGCTTCGTGCTCTTGAAAAAGTTGCTCCGGGAGTCTATTCAAGACACACCCTGCTCTATGGGGTGGAGGTCAAGTTCTACTCCAACCGGATTCACGTGTCGTCTGAGATGGAAAGTGATGTCAAGGACCTGTTTGTCATCGGCGACGGGGCCGGCATCACGAGGGGCCTCCTCCAGGCCTCTGCAAGCGGTATTCTTGCCGCGCGCGCCATTGAGAAGCGGCAAAGAAATCAGGAAGGCTAAACTGGGATCTCCAGCCCGTCCTGTGCCACGATGATCCTGTAATCGAGATTCCGATCGCGCAGGATCCTGTTTACGGTTTCCTGCCACTGCTCCTGGTTCAGGGGAATGGGGTAGGGCGTGTCCGAGCCGGGCGGCCTCAGGGGATCCAGGGGGCGGTATTTCTTCAGCATATCGTTGGCGGTATCTCCCGGAACCATGTCGGCATCGCCCATGTGCACCAGGAAGGTCTCTTTGCGCGGCTCAAGACGGGCAATGAACGGGATGGCCCTCTGGAAACTCATATGGCGTGGCCGGTTCTGCTCCGGTTCATTGAGCCAGAAGGACTGGATGACCAGGTAGCTAGGGCGCAGGATTTCCTTCGGCAGGTCAGGCAGTTCCATGAAGTCCGATGTATAGAGCACGCGGACTTCCTCCCCGTCAGGTCTCCGGGAGGTGATCAGATATCCCAGAGAGCCGGCGGCAAAGGAGCCGTGATCCGTCTTAAAGGGGAAGATGCGGTATTCCCTGTGGGTGAACCAGCGCCCCGGTTCAATCAATACGGTTTTTATCACGCCCATTTCTTCCAGGTAGTCGAACCTCCGGCCGATGATTTCCCAGCTCGTACCGCTCAGGTAAACGGGAATCGGTTCAAAGGCCCCCCTGGAAGTCAGCCGTTTATACACGAAAAGTTCGTCCAGTCCGATATAGTGGTCTCCGTGCTCATGGGTGATGAGGACACCACCCGGAACCCGGCTCGGCTGATGAGAGAGCTGTGACCTGATATCCGGACCGCAGTCGATGAGCAGGGTGGAAGCACTTTTCATCAGGAGTGCCGTCCGGGTCCTCTTTTCTCCCCTCCGTCGCATCTCTTCACATATTTTGCAGGTGCAGTGGAGCTCCGGAAGCCCCCATGCCGCGCCTGTTCCCAGGAATACCAGTTCCATTTCA
>CAYUCJ010000130.1:0-4950 GCA_964443285.1 uncultured Desulfobacteraceae bacterium
AGACCGTTCTGGTCCCGTCGATGCGGAAACCGTCGTGGCCCAACCAGTGAATTTTGTCCAAGAATGTCTCTGTCATAAAAACTCCTCCCTTTAAGGTATCCTTTCCCTTGATCCTTGTAAGCAGCAACGGGCAATTTTCTCACGCCAGGCTGCCTGCTAGCCGGCCTCGAGTAGAATTTTGTGATCCAGCAGAGAGAGCCTCTTGAGTCGGCCTTTGAAGACGATTTTCTCTCCAAACAGGCTCAACATCTTAACCCGATCTCCCTGGTTTTCCAGAAAGTCCACATTTTCGAGCAAGCGTTCTTCTCGACCGTCTTTCAGCACGTAGGCCGTCGCTTCACACATTCCCGTATTCCTCCTGGATCATCTCTACCACCTGTTTTACGAGGTGGGGAAGAGGTTCAGCGTTGATCCCTACGATCCGGATGTTTTCCTGGTTAAGGGGAACAATAATTTTTTCCGCGCCGCATGAACTCACCGCCTCAGCCATGCCGGGAGTCACTTCGCCCATCATTGCGTTGGCCATGAGAACGGACAGGGGCCCGATAATAATGTCTGCCTTTCGTGCCGTCCGCACAATGGCGTTTTCTCCCGTCGCACCCCTGTTGGCCCCTGCCTTCATCATGGCGGAGGTTGCAATGGAATTGGTTCCCAGGGCCAGTATCTCTAGAGAATTCCCCATCCTTTCCCGCAATCCTTTGATGAGGGTAGCGCCGATTCCGCCTCCCTGCCCATCCATAACCATTATTTTCACGCTCTCACTCCAGGAAAATTTCGTTGAATACTTTATGAAAATCCTCTAAAGTGACCACCAATTTCATTGTCCCGATACCGAACAAGAAAAGGGAACCCTGATGTTTTCTAACTGGACTGCATTTTGCCTGGCGGCCTACCTCTTCGCAGCCATCCCCTGGGGCAAGATGATCGCCCACGTGGTCGCCGGCATCGATATCACCGAGAGGGGAAGCGGTAACATCGGCGCCACCAATGTGTCAAGGGAGTTGGGCCTCAAATGGGGACTCCTGACACTTTGTTTGGACAGTCTCAAGGGCTTTTTGCCCGTGTTTCTGGCCGGCCATTATCTCGGGGTGGCCGGCATTGCCCATTCGTGGGGGCTCTCCGCCGTTGGTGTGGCTGCCCTTCTGGGGCACCAGTTTTCCCTGTACCGAAAATTCGCCGGTGGGAAAGGCGTCGCCACAGCCCTCGGCATCTACCTTGCTATAGCTCCCTTGTCCTGCCTCCTGGCTGTGCTACTTTTCGTATCTGTTGTCTACAAGTGGGAATTTGTATCCCTTGGTTCCCTGGCCGCGGCTTTCTCCATGCCGATCTTTGCCGCGCTTTTCGAGAAGCCTCTGCCCGTCTCACTCGGGGCCTTGATCATCGCGATCCTGATCTTTTTGAAACACCGGGCCAACATCCATCGTCTTGCAATGGGTCAGGAACACAGTTGGCGAAAGAAGGGGCCTCAGGAAAATCTTTCAATGAGTCGTTCCAACTCACCATCTGAATAGAAATAGATCTCGATCCGTCCTTCCCTGCCCCTTTTCTTGACCACAACCTTTGTCCCCAGCACCCTCTTCAGGTCATCTTCAATGGATTGAAAATAGAAGTCGTTTTCGTTATTCTCCTTTACAGGGCTCTTCTTGCCGTATCTTCTCTGGACCAATCGCTCCAGCTGGCGAACTGAGATTCCTTCTTTCAGTACCCTCTTCCTCAGCCCCTGCTGGTCCCCGGGATTTCGAACACCCGCCAGCACCCGTGCGTGGCCCATTGAAAGGCGCCCATCAATGAGATCCTGTTGAATCTGGACGGGCAGCTTGAGGAGTCGCAGGAGGTTTGTGACCGTTGAGCGTTCTTTCCCCAGCCTCCGAGCTAGGGTTTCCTGCGTCGCTCCCTGGTCTTCCAGCAGCTTTCTGTAAGCAAGGGCTTCCTCAATGGGGTTCAGATCCATTCTGTGGATGTTTTCTATGAGGGCCAGTTCCAGGGACTCCGTGGGTGTTGCATCTCTCAGCACTACCGGCACACGGTCCAGGCCTGCCATTTGCGCGGCGCGCCATCTTCTTTCCCCGGCAATCAGCTGGTATCCCGTTTCACTCCGACTGACAAGAAGAGGTGTCACCACTCCTTTTTCCCTGATGGAATCGGCCATCTCCCTCAGTTCATCCGGAAGGAAATTCTGTCTTGGCTGATACGGGTTGGGCACGATGGACTCGATGGGGCACTGAAAAAACTGGGTTTCCGTGTCCTCAAGATGATTGGCATCGGGAATCAAAGCCGACAAACCCTTTCCAAGGGCCCTTCTCTTTCCCATCTCTATTTTCTCCCGTTTCTGATGAATTCTCTAGCCAAAGACAAGTAACTCTGGGCCCCTCTTGAGCGAATATCGTAAAGCAGAATCGGCCTTCCGTGACTCGGCGCCTCGCTCAACCTCACGTTTCGTGGAATCACCGTCTTGAAGACCCCTTTCTTGAAATGGGTCCGCACCTCCTCGGCCACTTGACGCGAAAGGTTATTCCGCCCGTCATACATGGTGAGCAATATACCGGCGAGCCGCAGGGTAGGGTTCAACCCTCTCTTCACAGCCTTTACGGTCTTCAGAAGTTGCGACAGCCCTTCAAGGGCGTAGTATTCGCATTGGAGGGGCACCAGAATAGCGTCTGCGGCAACCAGGGCATTCACCGTCAGGAATCCGAGAGAGGGGGGGCAATCCAACAGAAGGTAGTCATACCGGGCCTTAAGGGGTGCCATTTGCTGACGCAAGAGGAACTCCCTGTTTTCCGCTCCCGCCATTTCCACCTCCGCACCGATCAACCCGGCGGACGCTCCGATGGCACTCAGCCCGGGAAGGACGGTTTCCAGCAGGACCTCCTCTTCCGGAGCGGATTCCAGAAGGAACTCATACAGCCCCCTTTCAAGGCCGTTACGATCGATCCCGACGCCGGTGGTGGCATTTCCTTGCGGATCGCAATCCACCAGGAGGGTGGCCTTTTCAGCGGCGGCCAGGGACGCCGCAAGGTTGACGGCCGTGGTGGTCTTTCCCACACCACCTTTCTGGTTGGCAATCGCGATAATGGAACCCATAGCGAACACAAAATCCTTTCTAGAAATGGACCGCCTACTACCCGCCTCCGGAAAGGCCCGGAAGCGTCTTGGACACGTTGGGTTGTTAGCACAAAGCATGGGGATTGGAAAGGGAAAAGAACGGATTTGTCTGGAATGGGGATGTTGCCTTTTCGCCATTCGTATGTATTTGAAGCGAGAACCGGAAAATGTTCCACGTGAAACATTGATAGAGCAGGTGAACGGGATGTTCCTGAAGTGGCGTCATTTCGGCTCTGAAATCCGACCCCGCACCTATGCAGGGCCTTTCTTCTAAAGGGACAGTTGAATCAACCGCTCGACCAGTTCCCCCATGGATAGGCCGGCTGTCCTCGCGGCCAGTGGAAAAAGACTGTTCTGGGTCATGCCAGGGATGGTATTTGTTTCAAGCACGAAAATCTCTTGACCGCGGATGATGGTGTCCGTCCTGCTCCAGGCCCTGCATTGAAGGGCCCGATGAGCGATCTTGGCGCAGGTGCGGATCCTGTCGGCAACGGCTTCGTCCAGTTGCGCCGGGCAGATCTCCCTGGTGGCGCCTGGAGTATACTTGGCTTCATAATCAAAAAAATCATAGGGTGGATTGGGGGCTATTTCGATCAGGGGAAGTGTCTCCAGCTCTGCGTTACCCAGCACGGCGCAGGTGATCTCTCTCCCCGCAATATATTCTTCCACCATCACCTCCCCGTCCAGGAGGAGTGCCTTTCTAATGCCGGTGAGAAGTTCATCCTCTGAATGACATATGGAGATGCCCAAACTGGACCCTTCCGAAACGGGTTTCACCACCACTTCCTCTCCAAGCGTTTCTCTGTACAAGCGCGTCCGGATCTCTCCCCCACGTTTTACAATAATCTGAGCGGGCACTGTAAGGCCAACATTCCCGTAAACTTCCTTGGCAAGCTTCTTGTTCATGGCCAGCGCACTCGAAAGGACGCCCGACCCCACGTAGGGAATGGAAAGCAAGTCCAGAAAACCTTGGATACATCCGTCTTCCCCCATCTTACCGTGAAGCAAAATGAATGCCAGATCAATGGCGTCCCTATTCTCGATGAGCGCAACCAGATGCTCTTTTGGGTCGTAGAAAGTTACTTCATACCTGCTCTTGTCCAAGGCTTCGTAGACCGAACGGCCGCTCCTCAGGGAAATCTCCCTCTCGCCGGACCACCCGCCTGCCAAAATTGCCAGCCGAATCTTATCCATTTCTTCTCACCCCCCCGTATCGGACCTAATAAAATATTTTTTCCCCACCTCTTTTTTTTTGAACCATTCGTGCCAGCGGCTCACTTTTTGCTAATCCAACACTTTCGTATTTTATTTCAATTAGTTATATCCAAGTGCAAGATTCTTACCCACCTCGGGAAATGACAACCCTGCGATTCAATTTTAGAAAAAATCAAGCAGAACAAATTAAAAATCGACGAAATTTGGCGATTTTCAAAGAAACCGTGAGAATCCAAATGTGGATTTTTTTATACACAAAATTGATTTTATCATTAACCCCTCGAATTACATTGTAAATCGCAGGCCCCGATTTATCTTTTCCTGACGGCAGGTTACGAAATGACTGCATATTTTGCTTGTAATATTTATATGTTAGCATCTGTCAAAAAGAGCAGTCAACCTAAATAACCTCTCTCCTCCAGACCTTTTGACAGCTTCTCCGGTTTCCGATAGAAATCCACCCGTCACATTATATTCAAGCATCGCCCACGGATTTCCTAATCTAAGGGCATCTTCGGGGAGAAATAATGAAGGTTACTTGGGAGCTAGTTAAAGACCGGATCAGATCTGAACTGCCCCAATCCAGTTTCTCTCTTTGGATCAATCCCCTCACGTTTTTTGGAACCGAAGAGG
>CAYUCJ010000130.1:5050-6501 GCA_964443285.1 uncultured Desulfobacteraceae bacterium
GATCGTTTTGTGGTTGGACGCTCCAACGAATTCGCCTATTCGGCTTCAAAGGCCCTGGCAGAAGGGGGTGCCTGGAATTATCATTCTCTTCTCATGCTTGCCAACACCGGACTGGGAAAGAGCCACCTGTCCCACGCAGTGGGAAATGCCATCCTGGAGCAAAGCCCCTCAAGCCGCGTCTACTATATGACCGCGGAAGACTTCACAAATGAGATGATTTCCTCCCTGAAACAGGGCAGTATTGAAGCATTCAAAAGCAAGTATCGCAGCGGCTGCGACGTCCTGCTCCTGGAAGAAATCCATTTTCTAAGCGGCAAGGAAAAGACCCAGCTCGAACTCGGGTATACGCTGGATGCCCTGGCCAACGACAACAAGAAACTCATTTTTACCAGTTCGTTGGCCCCTAAAGACATACCAAGGATGTCGGTGCAATTGACCTCACGCCTCACTTCGGGCCTGATCACCACCATCGATCACCCAGATTATGAGACACGGCTGAAAATTCTCAACACCAAAGCCATGGAACTGGGCCTCTCGCTGGAGGATGACATTCTATCTCTGCTGGCCTCCAACCTCAGCCAGGACGTTCGCCTTTTGGAGAGCGCCCTCAGATGTCTCAAGGCCAAATCCGAACTGTTGAAGACCAGGATTGACAAAGATCTTGCCAAAGATGTCATCAGGTGCCTTGTCGTTTCCGAGCAGGCAATTGATCTCAAGGATATAGAAAAACTCGTCTGCAGGTACTACAAAATTGAAGCGGAAATGCTGAAATCCAATTCAAGGAAAAAGGTGTACGCCTATCCCCGGAACATTTATCTCTATCTCTGTCGCCACCATACTGACGAAACCCTCGAAAGCATAGCCGAATCCGTCAGGCGAAGCCATTCTACGGCACTCTACGCTTCAGAAGTCATTGACCACAAGATGAAATCGGACCCGAAGGTCCGCAACCAAGTCCGGTTCCTGCGCCAGAAAATCCAGAACGCGAGAAAATAATGGATTCTCAGGGGTCCTCCTTAAAGAAAACCTGCCTATGGGGAATGATCGCCGTCAGTTTTCTTCTGGCCGGTTATCTGTGCCTCCTGTCGGTTCTTTCCTTATGGATCGGCCTGAAGTCAGCGCCCCAGCCCGGGTTCTGGGTGCCCGTCCTTGCAGGTTTTTTCTGCTTCCTGCTGGTCCTCTGGTTACTTCTCCGTCTCACGAGATTTCTTCGTTCTCAGATGCCAGAGGAAGGGATTGTAAGGGTCGAAGGGTTTCAGGGCCCAAATCAGCGCTGATCCTGCTCATAAAAGGCCCTGAGAAAACTTTCATCTTTGGGAGAAAGGTTGAATCTTTCCGAACCGTTCTGAATCAGTACGCCAAGCGAGAGGGAATCATCTTCCTTGAGCTTCTCTGAAATCCACTTCACAGCCTGCCTCACCTTTTCTCCTTTCGGCTGGATGGTTGCCATT
>CAYUCJ010000130.1:6601-8261 GCA_964443285.1 uncultured Desulfobacteraceae bacterium
GAAATGGTGGCCATCGTGGAAAACAAGGCTTGTGGGGTGGACGCCCTGCAGTGGTTCAGTGGATGCACCTTCGGGAAAGGAAACCTCGTTTTCAAGGATTACGGCAAACATGTCTTTACCTTTTACGATCGCTCCACCGGAAAAGGGGTGAGGGTTGCCTTCCGACACGGAAATGTCCCCGCGGGGCTCAGGAACCACAGGACCAAATTCACCCATTGGCTTCTCACTGCACCGGAAAAAGAGGTGGTTTCCCTGAAAGAGGTCGTTATTGAAAGCCCGGAGCCTGCCAGGATCGTTACATCCGTGGAATGCGCATCCTGCCATGAAGGTGTCATGGAGACGAGGACGAGGGAAATCAACGGTCAGACGGTATGCATCCCCTGCGCAAGCCAACATCCTGATTCCCGGGAGAAAGGATGATACCCCTGCATCACCGCTTTTACAGTCAGTGGACCTCAATGGACTGGAGGGCGCCCACGGCGTCCCAGTTCAGGCAATCGGGCGGTCTTTCGCCTCTCAGTCCGGCCAGCAGATTCCCGGCGGCCCTCAAACCTATATTGGTCCTTGTCTCGATGGTGGTGCTCCCCATATGGGGAAGCAGCACCACATTTTGAAGTCTTGCCAACCCCGGAGTGAGATCGGGTTCGTATTCGTACACATCCAGTCCCGCCCCAGCCATCACACCCTTCCTCAGGGGGGCCTCCAACAGGGCTTCTTCGTCCACCACAGGGCCCCGAGATGTGTGTTGATTAAATAGGCGGAGGGCCTCATCAGCGCAAGTTCTTCCCTGCCAATGAGATGGCGCGTCACACCTGTCAGAGGAACATGCAGGCTCACAAAATCGGCGCGACCAAGAAGCGTGTCCAAACCACAATAGGTTATCCCCAGGTCCTTTTCCTGCGCCGAATCGAGCCTCCCCCTGCTGTGATAGAGGATCTCCATTTGGAAACCCTTTGCCCGGCGGGCCGCCGCCCTTCCGATTCTACCTAGACCTATGATCCCGAGGGTTTTTCCTGAGACGCCCTGTCCCAGGAAATGCATGGGAGCCCAGAACCGGAATTGACCCGCTCGGGTAATCCGGTCTCCCTCCAGAACCCGCCTGGCCAGTGCGAGCATGAGGGTAAAGGTGAGATCGGCCGTGGCATCCGTGACGACGGGGGTGTTTGAGGCTGGGATTCTTCTCTCAGACGCCGCAAACCCCACGCCGAAATTGGCGATCATCCTGAGTTCAGGCGCTTCATTCATGAGACCCATGTCCACCCGGCCCGCAGTCATGCACAAGAGGCCTTCCCTATGACACGATTGCCAATAAACGGTCCCTTTCCAGGGGACGGTTCTCGGGATGAAACACGACCTCGTGTTCCTTCTGGATCAACGCCGGCACGTCCTTTGAGAGGTTACCCGTAACGAGAACTTTCATGAGCAGCGCCTTTCCGTGTTCCAGGTTTTCCTTTCAAACATGCCAGTCCTATTATTTCCGGCTATCATTTCGATTCTTGACACCGGGGCTTTTTTGTCCTAATTACTGCACTTGTTGATATCGAATGACAGGATGCGATCACCGGGGACAGAAAATGCTCCATCAAATCATCCCGTGGATAGTCGATACGGTCCTCCAGTGGGGATACCCGGGGATTGTGGCCTTGATGTTCCTTGAGTC
>CAYUCJ010000131.1:0-1226 GCA_964443285.1 uncultured Desulfobacteraceae bacterium
CCCACGTTGGGCGAGAGCATGAATTCCACCTGGTCGAAACCGTCGCTGCGAAGGATAGGAAGAATTTCTTCCGAACTGGGGGCAGGTTGGTCAACGTTAAGGAATTGGACGCGAAACACCGTGTCAGGCATGCTCAAATCGGCGAGTTCCTTTTCCACCTCCTGTTCCAGTGAGACGGCGGCCTTCCTCCTTTTCGCAGAAAGGTCCAGGGCAGTGGCCGTCATCTCCTTCTCCAAGGAAGCCAGCCGTTCCTCGAGGTGGGTCATCCTGTTCCTTTTTTCGCCCATGCCCTCCATGGCAGTGGTCAGCCCGTCCCTGAACGCGAGGACATCACCAAGTGAAGGCCCGTACTTGCGCTTGAGCCGCGTCAGGAGTTCCAGCCTTTCCTGGACGGTTTCAAGCCTTCGCGGGTCCATTTCAATGGTTCCCTGAATATCCCTGAGGGACATGGCATGATCTTCGAGCCTTATGCGGCTATGGGAGAGGGCCGCGGCAATTTCCCCCATACGGTCATCGATTCGGGCCGCCTTTTCCAGCTTTCTTGCGCAATCGAAGAGTGAGGAGAGAATGGATTCCTCCATTTCATAAAGCCTTTGGTAAACACCGGAAACCGTCTCGAGAAGTTCTTCCGCGTTTTCCAGCCGCCTTTTCTCCTTGTCCAGTGAAACGTCCTCATCAGGGAGGATCCGGGCCCTATCAATCTCATCCATTTGAAACCGGGCAAGTTCGTGCCTTTCCTGGACCTTCCAAATATCTGCCTTGAGGAGCCGGATTTCACCGAGCAGGGTCTGGTGGGCACTGAAAACGACCTCCATGGCCTGCCGGGCCGGTGCCAACCTCCCGAAGTCGTCCAGAATGGGAAGGTGGTGGTCCGGCTTCAGGAGACGTTGATGTTCGTGCTGGCCCGAGATACTGATCAGGAGGTCTCCGATGCTTGAGAGCATCTGGAGTGTGGCGATGGAACCATTGATGGAAATGGAGTTGCGACCGGCCCGGAAGAGGGAGCGCCTGATCAGAAGCTCCCCGTCAAAGGGGATATCAAATTTCTTCAGGAGGTCTGCCGTGGGTCCCTCCGGCGGGAGGCAGAAAAGGGCGTCTACCCTTGCTTCCGAAGCTCCCGTTCGGATCAGGTCCCCCGAGGCCCTCCCCCCAAGGATCAGGTTCATGGCGTTGATGATGATGGATTTCCCCGCCCCTGTTTCGCCCGAGATGATGTTGAGGCCGGG
>CAYUCJ010000131.1:1326-8255 GCA_964443285.1 uncultured Desulfobacteraceae bacterium
ATTGATTCCAAGTCACTTTCAGGACTTCCTGATACGTCGTCACGCCTTCCAGCAGTTTTTGGAGGGCGTTTTCCCGAAGGCTGACCATGCCTTCAGCCCTTGTCTGGGCCCTCAGGTGTTCCAGGTTCGCCCTGCGTGTCACGAGCTGTTTGAGGGATTCGCTGAATGGCATTACTTCAAACAGGGCCGTACGCCCGAGGTAGCCTGTTCCGCGGCATTTGATGCAGCCCTTGCCCTGCCGGAGCGTGACGGTTCCCTTTTTTCCAAGGTCTAGACCCAAAGCCTCCAGTTCCCGAGATTCCATTGAAAAAGATTCCTTGCAATGGGGGCACACCTTGCGCACGAGGCGCTGTGAGAGCGCCCCCACGAGTGTCGCCTGGATCAGGAATGGGGGAACACCGAGGTCCAGGAGCCTGGTAATGGATGAGGGCGCATCGTTGGTGTGCAGCGTGGACAGGACAAGGTGTCCGGTAAGGGCGGCCTGAACGGCGTTTTGGGCCGTTTCGATGTCCCTCATCTCGCCGAGCATGATAATATCCGGATCCTGTCTCAGTATGTTCCTCAAGATGGTGGAAAAGGTGATTCCCACCACCGGTTGAACGGCAATCTGATTGAAATCCTCATGGACCATTTCAATGGGGTCTTCCACGGTCGTTATGTTGATCTCGGGAGTGGAAAGATATCGCAGGGCCGAGTAGAGGGTGGTGGACTTCCCGCTCCCGGTGGGCCCGCAGACCAGCACGATTCCGTAAGGCATTTTTATGAATTCTTTAAAGCGGACAAGATCCGTTTCCGCAAAACCAATGCCCTGGAGATCCTGAAAAAGGACATCGGGATCCATGATCCGCATCACCACCTTCTCTCCAAAGGCAACGGGAACCGTGGAGATCCGGATTTCCGCCTCTACCCCCTTCCGGCCCGTCTTGATTCTTCCATCCTGTGGCCGCCGCTTTTCGGCCATATCTAGCCGGGAGAGGTTCTTGATCCGGCTCACCATGGCCGAATGGACATTCTTGGGAAGCTTGTAGACCGTGTGCAGGACACCGTCGATTCGCATCCTGACGAGGCTGGATTCCCGTTTGGGCTCCAGGTGAACGTCGCTTGCCCTCTGGTCAAAGGCATAATTCAGGAGGTGGTTGACGGCGTTGACAATATGATGATCGTCCGAGGGCAGTTCGTCGGAGGACCTCAACTTGACATACTGCTCGAGGTTGCCCAGATCCACGGGAAGATTGGTGAACTGGTGTTCCGCCGCGGCAATGGAGCGCTTGAATCCGAAAAATTCATTGATCAGCTTGATGATGTCTGTCTTGGAACTGACGGCCACCCGTACCTTCATGTGACAGGCCCTGGAGATGTCCTCAAGGACTTCCTGGTTGAAAGGGTTGGGGGTGGCCACGGTGAGGCAGCCGTCTTGAATGGTTGTGGGGAGCACCAGGTGTTTCCTGGCAAAGGAATGGGGAATGGTCCCCGTGACCAGGTTGAGATCAAGTTTAAGGGGGTCTATTTTCAGGTAAGGCAGGTTCCAGTGTTCTGCGAGGGTCTGGACGACGACCTCCTCGTCCAGTGCGCGTGTCGGGTCATCCGCTCTCATGAGATTCAAGGAGGCAATGACATCCACGATGGTCACCGGGGCGCCGGAGAGGGCTGCCCCCTTCTGCGTTACAGGGTCTTTCTTATTAATGGTTTCAAGTCTTCGTTTGATACCCGGCTTTTTCCCGAGTATCTCCTTTTTCTGTCCTTCGGAAATCAGCCCCTTGTCCACGAGGACCTGGCAGATCTCCTTATCAGGGAAGAAGCGGTCCCAATTTTCACTCTGTTTCACGTGGCATGACCTCCGGGAGAAAGGGCAGGTTGATCGTGATCGAGGATTGTTTTCGTGGAATCGTACCATCTCGGTTTCGGCATGGAAAGTCTTTTTTGAATATGATTTTGGCCTTTCGCAGGATTCATGATATAGATGCTACGGTAGGCGTAAGGCGTAAGGCGCAAGGCGCAAGGCATAAGGTGTAGGGTGTAAGGGGTTAGACCTCAGGCTCAAGGAGACTTCGGGTTGGTTCTGAAAGCCGGCATTTGATGAAGGGTGATTCTATGATACTGGGACTGGACGTGGGCGGGACCCAAACGGACGCTGTTCTATTGGATCGCGGGGGCGTTCTGGTGGAAACGAAGACGCCCACGGGTGACGATCTGCTGGAAACGCTCAGAACGGCCATTTCAAAGACCACGGGCGATTTCCCCTCCCGGGAGATCGAGAGGATGGCCTTCTCCACCACCACGGCGACCAATGCCATTGTCCAGGATCGGTTGGATGAAGCCGGAATGATCGTCTCGGCGGGGCCGGGGATGAACCCCGAATGGTTTTCCGTGGGGCCCGCATTTCGGGTGGTCGGCGGCTGCCTGGATCACCAGGGTTTTGAGGCGGCGCCGCTCGATGAGGAGTCTGTCCGCGCGGCCGCTTTGGACATCCACGGGAAGGGCATCCGTGTCGCGGGAATTGTGGGAAAATTTTCGGTACGCAACCCGGTTCACGAGTTACAGATTTCGGGTTGGGTAAGGACCGGGTTTTCGCATCTGGCCCTGGGGCACCAGGTATCCGGGAGTCTCAACTTCCCTCGCAGAATCGCCACAACCTACCTCAATGCCGCCCTTCACCGGTTGCATCAGCAATTCGTGGGTGCCCTCAGCGTTATTCTCCATGAGGAGGGCCTGGGAGCGCCCCGGTATCTTCTGAAAGCCGACGGAGGGACAGTGGACCTGAATTATGCGCTGCATTCGCCGGCAGAGACGGCCCAATCCGGTCCTGCGGCCAGCGTGATGGGGGCCCTTGCATTGGATGGGTGTCGCGGCAGCTCTCTGGTACTGGATATAGGCGGCACCACCACGGACATGTCGGTGGTACTCGACGGCGTTCCCCTCCTGGCGCCCCGTGGTATCCGCCTGGGACCCTATCAAACCCTGATACGGTCTCTCCTGACCCATTCCGTAGGCGTGGGAGGGGACAGTGAGATCCGGAGAGGGACACAGGGGGAATTGCGGGTGGGTCCAGAAAGGAAAGGCCCCCCCGTGGCCCTCGGAGGGGGCACGCCCACCCCCACGGATGCCATGATCACCCTGGATCTTCTCACACTGGGGAACCGCCGGGCCGCACGTGATGCCATGAAAAGCGTCGGTTTCCCGGATCACCAGGAACCGGAATCGACGGCCAGGCGCATCCTCGAAACCACGGCGGTCACCATAGCCGATTCAGCCAGAGCCTTTCTCGCCCACATCAATTCCCGCCCTGTCTATACCATTCTTGAAGTCCTCCACGAGGAGAAGATCACACCGGATTCGGTGGTGGTCATAGGAGGACCCGCCCCACAGATAGCGCCATTTGTCGGTCGAGCACTGGGTCTGCCCTTTCGGGTTCCGGATCATTCAGGGGTGGCCAATGCCGTCGGTGCTGCAGTGGCCAGGGTTACGGCCGAGATAACGCTCCAGGCGGACACTCAGAGGGGGGCGCTGGTCATTCCGGAAGCAGGGGTGGACCGCAAAATCCCCTTCCGATTCAACCTCGAAGAAGCCATGTCCCTGGCGAGAGAGGCCCTCCGGGAAAAGGCCCGGAAGATCGGCGCGGAACAGGAGCCCCTGGAGATTTCCGTAACCGAACAGCAGGTTTTCAATATGGTCCGTGGGTTTACCAGGGTTGGGCAGAACATCCGTCTCAGGCTCTCCATTACCCCCGGAATTTTCAGTGGGTGGAGGTTTCAAGGGAGGCATGATGAAAGCTGAGAGGAGAACGGGTCTGGTTTTTTTCCCGGCCTATGATTGGGCCATCAGTCCCACCCATCCTGAGAGGGAGGAACGCCTCCTCTATACACAGGATCAGGTCCTGGAGGAAGGCCTACTGGATGTGGATGGCGTGGTGGAATATCGCGTGAGGCCCGCCGGAGTGGAAGACATCCAAAGGATCCATTTCTGTGTGCCGGATGAGTCCTCTGTGACCACGGAAAGCCACCTGATTTCGGCAGGGGGGTGCCTGGTGGCGGCGGATGCGGTGCTCAAGGGGGAGGTGGAAAGTGCCTTCGCCCTGGTGCGTCCACCCGGACACCATGCCATGCGGGTTGTCCACGGGAATCGGGGCTTCTGCAACATCAACATGGAAGCCATCATGGCAGAATATGCGAGAGATAGGTATGGTGTGGGGAAAATAGCCATCGTGGACACCGACTGCCACCACGGCGACGGGACCCAGGATATCTTCTGGCATGACCCGGATACCCTTTTCATCTCCGTTCATCAGGATGGCCGGACGCTCTATCCCGGTTCCGGGTTCCCCGATGAGCTGGGCGGGCCCAATGCGGAGGGGACGACCATCAATATTCCCCTCCCTCCCCAGACCGGAGAGAAGGGATTTCTCTATGTTCTGGAAGAACTCATCATGCCGCTGCTGGATCAGTTCAAACCCGACCTGGTCATCAATTCAGCCGGCCAGGACAATCATTTCAACGACCCCATTACCCACATGAACTTTTCGGCCCGCGGCTATGCGGCGCTCAATGCCAGGTTGAAGCCTGATATTGCCGTTCTGGAAGGGGGCTATGCCGTGGAAAACGCCCTTCCCTATGTCAATGTGGGGATCATCATGGCCATGGCCGGTCTGGACACCAGCTGTGTCAAGGAGCCCAATTACGATCGGGACTACCGCTCCCAGCGTAATGACATTACGCACTACATCGAACGGCAGATCGAAGAACTCAAGGTGTTGTTCCTGAAAGGCGGGTTCAATAAGGATCGGCATGAACCAGGTGAAGTGGTGAGAAGGGCACGGGACATCTACTATGACACGGACGGGATCCGGGAATCACAGCAGGAGAAGATCCGGTGCTGCAGGGCCTGTGGCGGCGCCCTGTCCATTGAGTCAACTTCAAGCAGGGGTCACCACGTCCTGGCCGTTCATATCCCGAGAAGGGCCTGTGGATTGTGCCGGGAGCAGGGCCGGTCCTGGTTCGAGGAAGCACAAGTCGGCCGGTTCGACAGGGTTTACCTCCAGGACGGGACAGCGGGCACCTACGAGACCAGGGGCCCGGCCTGACACAGGGTAGATCGGAGGTTTAGCGGATTCCGACCTGTCACCATGGGGATTTCCTCAGGCTGTCAACGATGCTTATCTACCATTCCGCCTCTGCGGTCCGTCATCTTGCCTCTGCTGCCTGTCATTTTCATACTGCGTGCGGTTCTGCAATTGCCGACCTTGATTTCCTGATTTCCGGCCCTCGTCCGTCGATCGCTGTCTCCTGACTCCAGAATTGCGCTGGGTATCTTTCGACTTCTGAGGCTTGTCCCGCGAGCGCAATAAATCATTTCTTCTCTGCAAAGGCTCAACATCGGGGTTCGTTTTCGGCGCCTTGTACCGAGCCGGCGGGGCTTTTCTTCGGCGCGTTCTTTGGTCCGAACGGTCCATAATCGGAGATTTGGAAAATTTTTCTTTGTCCGACCGTGGTCTTCTTGAAACCTTATCTTCCGGTACGGTTCGGCGTTGTATCTCTCGACTCTGACGTTCTTTTTGATAGGTGCGAACCTCCTTCTCCCGTCGTGAGGATTCCTTTCGCTGTTTTTCACTCAGGGGCTTGAAGCGGTAGACTCCGCCCATGGTCTTCCCGGCACGGTTGAGCGGCATGACAAAGTCGCGCCGTGCGGGTCCTGATGATCTGCGTATGTTGTCACGCCCTGTTGAGCGATCAAAGGTCCGTAAGGGTTGTGAACCCTCGAGTTTGCGACGCGTGCGGAATCTTTTCTGCAGACGGTTCTCCCATTGGCTATCCCTCCGGTGTTTCCAGCGTTGATGGGCATAGATAGGATCATAAACAACTCGTCTCGCGTGCAGCGAAAACCACGGATAGATCCCCCTTCTGTAATACTCGGGCGCGTAATAATGCCCGTAATAATAATGGTGGTAGCGGGGTCGCAGAAACAGGTCTTCATCAAAGACGCTCAGATCGATAACAAAACCCGGTGAGAACGAAAAGGTTAACCCAAGGTGCCGCAACCGCAGCGGAATGAAAACCGGTGCGAACAGAACGCCTCGATGGATGACGGGATAGTCCCAGTAGCCACCCACAAAGATATACCCACGCCGGGTCCAGATATAGTGGTCAGGCATCCAGATCCAGTCAGGGTTCATGAAAGCCCAATAGCCGGGCCGCCAGGCGTAACGTCCATAGTTCCATACCCAGGAACCCGGTATCCAGGTGTAGTCCGACGAAGGCGCATTGCTGCTGGGTCCGACTTCCACCGACTCAGGCGGCTCGGGGAGGTATTCTATCTCTCTCTCATTAGCACTGGCCCAATAACCCGAAATCCACTGGTAACCCTCGCTCACGTGGACCCAATAACCGGGGACCCACTGCCGACCCGGCGGCAATACCCGCCAGATCCCGCTCACCCAGATATATTCGTCCCTTGCATCATCCCAGGCCCAGTAACCGGGAATCCACTGAACGTCCCCTTCAGGTTTCTGCTCGGGCGGAATCTCGTCAATGAGCGCCGGCGGTTCCCTGGGCGCCACGATTCCCGGTTCAGCATCCAATACTACTGCTTGCGCAAATGCCTCGTGTATGGGACCTGAGGCAAGCGCTTGGATATCTTCATCAGGCACCGGGGTTTTTCTCTCGGCAGCGATAATCGGCCGTGGGCCGAATCCCAGTCCAAATACCACCAACGCTATAACCATAAAAGAACATGGGATAAGTCGAAGTTTGGCCATGTATCTCTCCTTTATCGTTTTCGAATTATCAATACATTCAGGTCGGTTCGGCTTCCTACACTAAGTGACTCTGACCGAACAGTTGCGCACGTCTAATATTGACGGAATCGTAAAAAGTCCGTCCATGGACTTTTTACTGACGGAATCCGAAAAGTGTGATTTTCGTTTTTCTTACAAATCA
>CAYUCJ010000132.1:0-4597 GCA_964443285.1 uncultured Desulfobacteraceae bacterium
CAGGCCGTGACCCACGTAGGGGATGTCAAAGCCGATGGGCAGGCGGTCCGGGGCCGACAGGTCGTTGATCCAGAGCATGAAGGGCGCGTGCCTCAGCTCGATGGCGTTGCCCAGCACCTTGTAAAAGGCGATGAACACCGGGATCTGCACCAGCATGGGCAGACAGCCGCCCACCGGGTTGACCTTGTAGGTCTTGTACAGCTGCATGATCTCCTGATTCATGCGCTGCTTGTCGTCCTTGAACTTCTCCCGCAGCTTCTTCACATGGGGCTGGAGCTTCTGCATCTCCTTCATGGACTTGTAGCTCTTGTGGGTCAGGGGCCAGAAAAGGATCTTTATCAATATGGTGAGCAGGATAATGGAGACGCCGTAATTGTGTATGAAACGGTTGAAGAAGAGCAGGAGGTAGAGCAAAGGCCTGGCAATGATGTCGGTCCATCCGAAATTCACGGCCTTGTCCAGGTTCTTTCCGAGGTTCTTCAGGATAGTGAGATCGTGAGGTCCCATGTAGAGAATATAGCGGGAAGAAGACTTTTCCAAAGGCCCAAGCCTGACCGGGGAAGATCGGAATGTTCCGTAAAGTGTTCCGGCTTGACCCATTCTCCCCGTGAAGCTGGCATCGACGGGTTTCTCCGGCACCACGGCCGACATGAAATAGCCGTCCTCGTAAGCAAACCACCCGACCTTGCCGGTCAGGAGCTTTTCTTCGGACTCCTTTTTCAGTTTGATTTTTTCAAGCTTTCCATCGAACAGACCCATCAGGCCGATATAAGCGTAGTAGCCCTTCTTCCCCTCGGGCTTCAGGGTCTTCAAACGCGCTTGAAAGGCTCCTTCGGCAACAAGCTGAGAGCGGTTTTCCACCTGGACTTCCAGCTCGATTTTGTACTGGTCCGGGTAGAACCGGAAGACCTGTGTGATCAGCAGGCCGGAAGGGGTCAATGAATGGAACTGCAAGGACCGGGGAGAGGAGCCCTTCATGAGGTTTAAGGATTCTCGATCAGCCTCGTAGGCAACCGGTGATTCAGAGCCGCTGATATGGGTGGAGAAGTCGAACAGGAGAAAATCCCCCATGCCTTTCTTGACTGAAACCATCTCAACGGGGGGGGAATCGGGCTCAATGGTCTCACGGTATTTCTTGAGTTTGAAACTCCTCAAGGTGGGTCCGACGTTGGAAAAGACCGCCACATACAGAGGCGTTTCAACCCTTATCTCCTTTTCCGGAACCTGCAGGGGTTTATTCGGCGCCACAGATGTTTCCGCAACCCGGGGAACGGGAGCGGGCGGTTGCGTGGTCTTCTCGAGAGGCCGCGCAACAGTTTTGGTGTTTTGTACAGCGGGTGGTGATTGTTTCTTATGGGTCTCGGTTGTCTTGGGCCCGAAAAAAACAGACCATGCCAGGAGTACCGCAAATGAAAGAGCAAAGGCCAATATGGTTTTCTTATCCATAGATTTTCTCTGTCTCGCTTCCGTTATTTCAAGGGATCGTAACCACCGGGATGATACGGATGGCATTTCAGAAACCTTAGAACGGCCAACCGTACACCCCTGAAAAGGCCATATTTTTCAATTGCTTGACGGGCATATGTCGAACAAGAGGGGTAAAAACGACAGGAAGGAGGAATAAGAGGTGAAACCCCCTTCTGATAGATTCCTATCGGGATAATGAGAAGATATCTGATCCTGAAAAGGGAACTCTTAAGAAAGCCTGATCTCGCCGAGTTCCCTTTGTATTTCTCGAAAATCCAGTTCCTTGGCATCCTTCTTCGCCGCAACGACAACATCGCATCCCTGGGGAAAACGCGCTTTGTGTAGCCTGAAGTACTCCCGGATCAGCCTTTTTATCCGATTCCTACGCACGGCGTTTCCTGTCTTTTTGGTAACGGTAACCCCCAGTCTTGTAATGCCGAGTCCGTTTTTTTTGATGATGACCACAAAATGTCTTGAATGAAATCGCTTGCCCGACCGATTTAGATTGACAAATTCCCCTCGTTTCAATAATCTTTCATTTTTTAAGAAGAAGAATGTTCCCATAAGGTTAGAACAAATTGGTCAGGTATGGCAGGCATGGGCTAAACGGCCAATCGCTTTCGGCCCTTGGCTCTTCTTCGTTTCAAGACGTTGATGCCGCCCTTTGTCCGCATTCTGGCACGAAACCCGTGGGTGCGTGCTCTCTTGATATTGCTTGGTTGAAAAGTCCTTTTCATGGCGCGTTGAATCCTCTTGGATTTGAAATGAATTAAAATTTCAAATTAAACATGCTCAGCATTTTTTGTCAAGACAAAACCACCTGACGTTTTCTCCTTGAGCAGGGTGCTCTTGCGAAACAGGTGGCGAGGAAAGGAGAGATCGATGCTTTTTGATCCCATTCTGGGAATTTTTTCCAATGATTTGGCCATTGACCTGGGGACAGCCAATACGCTGGTTTATGTCAAGGGCAAAGGTATCGTTCTGAGTGAACCATCCGTTGTGGCCGTCCGAAAAGACGGTCGCGGGTCCAGCAAAGTGCTGGCCGTGGGAAAAGATGCCAAGATGATGCTGGGCAGGACTCCGGGCAATATTGTGGCCATTCGTCCCATGAAGGACGGCGTCATCGCGGACTTTGAAATTACCGAGGCCATGCTCCGGCATTTTATCAGACAGGTCCACAACCGGAGGACGCTGGTTCGTCCCAGGATCATCATATGTGTCCCAAGCGGGATCACACAGGTCGAAAAAAGGGCGGTGCGGGAGTCTGCGGAATCGGCCGGAGCAAGAGAAGTGTTTCTTATCGAAGAGCCCATGGCGGCAGCCATCGGAGCGGGGTTGCCCATAACCGAGCCGACGGCCAACATGGTTGTGGATATCGGAGGGGGAACCACTGAAGTGGCCGTCATTTCCCTTGCCGGCATCGTTTACAGTAAATCAGTTCGCGTGGGCGGCGACAAAATGGACGAAGCCATTTTGCAGCACATCAAAAGGAAGTACAACCTTTTGATCGGGATTCGGACAGCGGAGATCATCAAGACCTCCATAGGCAATGCCTATCCCGGCGAGCAGATTGAAACCATCGAGGTGAAAGGCCGTGACCTGGTGACAGGGATTCCAAAGATATTGACCATCGATTCAGATGAAATTCGCCATGCCATTACCGAGCAGGTCGAGACCATTGTTGAAACGGTCCGTATCGCCCTGGAGCAGACCCCTCCTGAACTGGCGGCAGACATCGTGGATAAGGGAATTGTGCTCACCGGCGGCGGGTCCCTCCTCAAGAATCTTGACATCCTTTTGAGGGAAGAAACGAAACTGCCCATTACCATCACCGAGGACCCCTTGTCAACGGTAGTGCTCGGATCCGGAAAGGCCCTTGACAACATCTCTATCTTGAAAGAAGTAACCATCAGATAAATTCCGGCTATGCAGCCTGACGTCACTGGGACTGCAGCTGTAAAGTTGCGTCCCGGTCAGTGGTTTATTCGTTTATCTTGGCTTTCCCGGAGTAAGATTGCGGTTGCGGCACCTACAGGCATTGCCCGGGAGTGCTTTGTCCTGTGTGGGTGGAGGCACCCAATCCGTAGCATCTTTTCTTCTTCATTCGGACCCTAAAGGAGTATATTTCATCCATTGAAAGGTCTGGCACGCAATTTTAAAATCCTGTTGTGGGTCTTCTTTATCGCTTTCGCGCTGTTCCTGCTTTCCATGAGCGCAGGCCAGAGGGTTTCATGGAACCCCCTCGAACAGGTCCTGGTCGAGGTTATGGCCCCCGTTCAGCGGATTTTCCAACGGACCGTGGCACTGACGGAGAGTATCTGGTCGAATTACTTTTCTCTCGTCCACGTCCGGCAGGAGAACCTCCGGTTGGAAAGGCTGCTCAACAGTCTGAAGATGGAGAACAGCCGCTACCGTGAGGCGCTTCACACCCATGAAAGGCTCAAGGCCCTCTTTCAGTTCAAGCAATCCATCGACCGGCCTGTCCTTGCCGCCCAGGTTGTCGGGCTGGACCCCACAGGATGGTTCAGATCGGTCATCATAGACAAAGGCGAGCGTTCGGGCATAGCCGTGGACATGCCGGTAGTGAACGCATCAGGTGTCGTGGGACGGGTGGTCTCTGTTTCTCCAAATTATGCCAAAGTTCTGCTCGTGATTGATCAGAACAGTTCTGTGGATTGTCTGGTCGAGAGATCAAGAGACAGGGGAATGGTGAGGGGCCTCAGCGCAACCACCTGTTCCGTTGATTACATGGTCAAGACGAGTGACGTGAAAGTGCATGACAGGATCGTGACATCAGGCCTCGGCGGCGTTTATCCAAAAGGGATTCCCATTGGACAGGTGGTCAGCGCCGATGAATCTCCCGGGGATCTGTTCAGGCGCGTCAGACTGCGACCTGCGGTGGATTTTTCGCGGCTGGAGGAAGTCCTGGTGATTTTAAAGGAGAAGGTATCGACCGATCAACTGAAAGAAGAAAAGTAGCGTTCTACATCGGGGTATGGTTTGGAGGTTTGATCTTTACCCTGCTGAAGGGTCGGTTGATGCAGGCGGTGGGCTTTTATTCACTGGACCTCGACCTGCTGATCGTTGTCATCATCTACCTCCTTGTGAGGTATGGGCACACGGCGTCCAG
>CAYUCJ010000132.1:4697-8242 GCA_964443285.1 uncultured Desulfobacteraceae bacterium
CCATCATCGTGGAGTATGTGAAACTTGAGACCATCTAATTTTGATCCAATTTCGGTAGATATCCTCAACCGGCAGTTGAAAAAAACCACCGTTTTTGTCCTAATATTTTTTGCCGGGCTGATCTTCAGGTTGTGGTATCTGCAGGTGATCAATGGATGGAAGTTCAGGGCGAGGTCTGAAAACAACCGCATCCATTTGCAGGATATTGAACCCCTGAGGGGTGTGATATTTGATAGAAAGGGTCGATTACTCGTGGACAATCGAGCCGCTTATGACCTCGCGCTCATTCCTGAGGATATCCAGAATCCTCTCTCACTCCTGAAACGACTGGATGAGCTTGTGGGAATTGATGTGGAAGAGACGGCTCGAAAACTGCAAAAAGGAATGCACCGTTACCCCTTCAAGGCCATTCGGGTCAAGAGAGCTATTTCGAGGGATGAACTGGCCGTAATCGAAACCCATCGTTTCAATCTTCCGGGACTCAGAATAATGGTCAGCCCCCAGAGGTATTATCTTTATCAGGACTTTTCAGCGCACACCCTGGGGTATCTGGGAGAAATCAGTGAAAGGCAGTTGGCCGGCGGCCGGTACCTGAACAATAAGTCCGGTGATCTGATAGGGAAGGCGGGCGTGGAGAAGAAGTGGCAGGCGACCCTGAACGGTATTCCAGGAGGGGAACAGGTTGAAGTGGATGCGGCCGGGCGCAAACTCAGGGTGATTTCACGAAAACCTCCTGTTCCGGGTGCCAACGTCTATCTCACCATTGATAAAGATCTCCAGACCCGGGCGGAAAAGGAACTCGAAGGCAAGGTCGGCGCGGTTGTGGCCATGGACCCCATGGACGGGGAAATCCTTGCCTTGGCCAGCAGTCCTTCCTTTGATCCCAATATGTTCATCAGGGGTTTTGACAGGGAGACATGGAAAAGGATGGTCAGCGGGAACCGCCATCCTTTGCAGAATCGCGCTCTGGCCGGACAATATCCACCTGGATCTGTCTTTAAAATTGCCGTTGCTCTGGCGGGACTCCAGGAAGGGGTGGTGGACCCTAAAGAGAAGCTTTTCTGCGGCGGCAGCTACAGGTTGGGGAAAAGTGTCTACCGCTGCTGGAAGAAATGGGGCCACGGATACGTAGATCTCCACAGGGCACTGGTGGAGTCCTGTGATGTGTACTTTTATCAGCTTGGGAAGAGGCTGGGTATAGAAAAGATAGGTGAATATGCAAGGAGGCTGGGCCTGGGGTCTCGCACGGGTATTGATCTGCAGAACGAAAAGCCCGGCCTGGTTCCATCGAAAAAATGGAAGCTCAGGCGATGGGGTGTTCCCTGGCAGCAGGGCGAGACCATTTCTACCTCCATCGGCCAGAGCTTCGTCCTGGTGACCCCCCTACAGATGGCCACCATGATTTCCGCCGTTTTCAATGGAGGAAGGCTCCTGAGACCGCAGTTGACTGAGCGGATCAGCACACCCGGGGGGGAAGACATCCGCCTGTTTCATCCCGTGGAAAGGTGGAACCTCGGTGTGGATAATGCCTACCTCGAGATAGTTAAGAAGGCACTGACAGGCGTGGTGGAGGAACTCCACGGGACAGGGAAAGCCGCCCGGATAAAAGGATTGCTCATCGCAGGCAAGACCGGAACAGCCCAGGTGGTGTCTCTGGGAAACGCGGATCGTTCCGGCGATGAGGGGAATCTCGCAGAGTCCTTGAGAGACCACGCGTGGTTCGTGGCGGTTGCTCCGGCCAATGAGCCGAGGATAGCGGTGGCGGTGCTTATTGAGCACGGAGGGCACGGCGGAAGTGCGGCAGCCCCTGTGGCGAAAAGGATCATATCGGCCTATCTGGGGGTGAATTGAAATGTTTGACAGAAGACTCCTGCAGAATTTTGACTGGGTGCTGCTCCTTCTGCTGATACTTTTGGCCGGTATCAGTATCCTCAATCTGTACAGCGCCACCTACCCGATTCGCGAAATGGGAGGGGCCCAGATCTTTCGCAAGCAGGTGTACTGGTATCTCATGGGGTTTGCGGTTTTTTTCCTGATGACGACTTTCAACTATTACGCCCTTGAACGGTTCGCTTACCCGGGATACATCGCCTGTATCCTTCTGCTGGTGTTTGTCCTCTTCATGGGAAAGGCTACCTCGGGTTCACAGCGCTGGCTGCACCTAGGGCCGATTTCCTTTCAACCGTCGGAAATAACCAAGATAGCCGTCATCCTGGCACTGGGCAAGTTTTTCAGAGAAAAGGCGGACAAGAGATACTATCGGTTGAGGGATCTGTGGCAACCCTTTCTACTGGTGATTATTCCGGCTTTCCTGATCATTAAGGAGCCCGATCTGGGGGGCGCGATTCTGCTGATCGCGGTTTCATTTTCCATGGCCCTTTTTGTGAGAATCCACTGGAAATCGCTGGCCATTCTCGTGGGGTCCACCGTCTCAGTGGCTCCGCTTATCTGGTTTGGAATGAAAAGCTACCAGCAGAAGCGCATCCTCACTTTTCTGAATCCGGACCTGGACCCCCTGGGAGCCGGCTATCATATCAACCAGTCCAAGATCGCCATCGGTTCCGGGCTCCTTTGGGGGAAAGGCTTTCTAAAGGGCACCCAAACGAGGCTTCATTTTCTGCCTGAGCAACACACGGATTTTGCATTTTCGGTGCTGGCCGAGGAATGGGGATTCATCGGCTCCATCATTCTACTCTTGCTCTATCTCTTCCTCATCCTGTGGGCCATTTCCATTGCCCGGAACTCAAAGGAGCGCTTCGGGTCGGTCATCGCAATCGGTTTGATTGCCATGGTTTTCTGGCAGGTGATCATCAATGTGGGGATGGTGACCGGTCTCCTGCCCGTCGTGGGCATCCCGCTCGTACTTTTCAGTTACGGCGGATCGTCTCTTATTACAACCATGGCGGGCATGGGACTGTTGATGAATATTAGCATGCGTCGGTTCATGTTTCAGTAAAGCCATTTTCAAAACGTCCCCTTTTGCCCGGTCTCTTCGTCAGGCTCGAATTTTTAGTCCTCGAAATATTCAATATATTCCTGTGGCCAAAATTTTCGCCTTTCCCCGCTCAAATTCCGGGATCTTAGACTTGACCTCGAACAAAATTGAACGTTTTGAAACTGGCTCATGTAAAATGAAATTATAATGGATAATAATATTATTAAATGTGGTTGAATAGTTATCTTGTGATTTTTCTTGCAAAAGAAAAGGATATGTGTTATGGGGCAGAACATTTGTGAGGCCAGGTGGATATGAAACAACCAAAAGGACAAATGAATGCCTTTCTTGGCAAAGATACGGTGTTTGAAGGAAAGCTCTCCTTTACGGGTTCCGTAAGGCTGGACGGCGACTTCAAGGGCGAGGTCCTGACGGAAGGGACTCTGGTTATCGGCGACTCTGCCAACATCGAGGCGGACATTCATGTCTCGCACATCATCATCAGCGGCGAAATCCGGGGGAATATCATCGCTTCCGATAGAATTGAAATCAAGTCCCCTGGGAAGGTCATCGGGAATATCCAGGCTCCTACCGTTGTCATTGAAGAGGG
>CAYUCJ010000133.1:0-8214 GCA_964443285.1 uncultured Desulfobacteraceae bacterium
TTCGCCGGGCAGGTGACGCTGACCTGGTTGTCCTTTCCGAGCTCTGGAACATCGGATTCAGTGGGAATTGGGGACGTACATGAAAATATGAATTGACATGATAAACAGGCCTGTAATAAGGTATCATCATGCCAAGAAAAGCACGAATAGATGCCCCAGGTGCCATTCATCACGTTATTGGTCGAGGTATTAACCGGCAGGAGATCTTTTCCGACAGAAAAGACTATAAGAATTTTTTGGAACGTCTTGGCGATTTGTTGGCTGAGAGCAAGACATCCTGCTACGCGTGGGCATTAATACCGAATCACTTTCACCTCTTATTGAGGACCGGGAATGAGTCGATTTCAAAGGTTATGAAAAGACTTTTGACCGGATATGCCGTCAATTACAATCGGCGCCATGGACGATCGGGTCACCTCTTTCAAAATCGATATAAATCCATTCTCTGCCAGGAAGACACCTATCTGCTGGAGCTGGTTCGCTATATTCATTTGAATCCGCTGAGGGCAACGATCGTTTCAGATTTCAGGAGGCTGGGACGACATCCTTATTGCGGTCATGCTGTGATTCTTGGACACAAGAAGTGTGATTGGCAGGATACAGAATATATCCTGAGACTATTTGGCGGCAGGATAGGTTTGGCAAGGCGTAATTATAGAGAATTTGTGAGGAAAGGTATTGAGCAGGGTCAACGGTCGGATTTGGTTGGTGGCGGCCTCTTGAGGAGTCATGGGGGATGGTCGGGTGTCAAATCACTGGCAAAGGGAGGAGAATACCGAAAAGGAGATGAACGTATTTTGGGCGATGGAGCATTTGTGACTGAGGTTCTCGCTCGTGCGGAAGAGGAGCTTGAGAACAGATACCGAATGAAGGCCGAAGGTTTCAATTTAGAAAGACTAATCCATCGTGTCGCTGAACTAACTGAACTCACAGAGGATCAGATATTGGATGGGGTAAGAGATAAAAAGCGGACAGATGCACGAAGCATACTGACCTATTGGGCAACGGACCAATTGGGTATTACTCAAGCTAAATTGGCGGCAAAGCTAAATCTAACCCAGTCAGCAATAAGCCATGCGGTAAGAAGAGGACGAATCCTTGTAGAAAACAATCAATATTCATTGAAATGAGAATGTTTTCATGTACGTCCCCAAAATCCCGCAAAAAGCTATCACCAACCGGAAATTCAGAAAGCGGATTGAGAGCTTGAAACTGGAGTTAATGGTGAGTCAAGAGCAGACTTGACCCCTTTTGATAAGGAAAAGGATATGGACCCAAAGGAGATTGCCAAGAAAACCAAAGAAACGGCCCAGCTCTATTTCTCAACGGTAAAGGATGTGGACAAGCCCTATCATCTCTGGCGCCATTTCGACCCGGGCCTGGCCAGGGACATGTCCCTTTATATCACCGGCCAGATGTACGCCCGCAATAAAATCCCCCATACCACCCGCCAGCTCATCACCGTGGCGGCCCTGACCGTATTGTCAAAGCCCGAAGAACTCAAGCTCCACATCCATGCGGCCCTGAATGTGGGCTGCACCAGGGAAGAGATTGCCGAGGTGATTTTCCAGACCAGTATCTACGGAGGGGTGCCGGCAGCCAATGCCGCCCTGTCTGCCCTGAAATCGGTATTGGGAGAGCGGGAACAGGAGTGAATCTCGCTCCCGCATAGGAGGGGCCCCATGCCCTTCACGTGAATCGGCAGAATTTGTCAAAAGCAGATTTGACGGTGGAGCGTTTGTTTAGAAGATAACGGATTTAGGCGGGATTTGATGCTACGTACCGGAAGGCGTCCACATCGAAGAGGCCCCGGTCGGTCAATTTCAGATGGGGAATAACCTCCAGGGCCATAAAGGACAGTGTGGCGTGGGGATTGCGAAGAAAGGTCCCCAACCTCCGAGTGCGCCGGGCCAGTTCTTCAAGGTCGGCGGTCAGCTTTTCCGGTCGATCTCCCGAAACAATGCCTCCTACCGGAAGAGGAACAGTGAATGCTTCCTCCCCATCCGTCACCGACAGCCCCCCATGGTGGTGGATGACTGCCTCCACCGCTTTCCGGATGGCCCCGTCATCGAGCCCGACCGCGACAATATTGTGGCAGTCATGGGCCAGAGAGGAGGCAAGAGCGCCCCACTTCAGCCCGAAACCGTGTGTGCGGCAGGCCGCCCGGTTTCCATGGCCGTAGCGCTCAAACACCACCAGCTTGAGGAGGTCACTTTCAGGTCTGGTCTCCGGAAGAGCTGCATCCACCGGCAGTTTGCCGGTGATCAGCGAGCCGTCCATGACGTCGATGGCCATGCCGCGCACTTCATCCGGAATTGGCGGAACCTCCACCGGAAGGGCCAGGCGGATCGAATCGGCCAGAAACGACGGAACGTTGGATTCCGCCTCAGAGACGTCTGAGAGCAGCCGGCCGCGTGTAACAACCTGTCTCACGGCGAAATTATTCGCATTGTCGAACAGGACCAGATCGGCCCGGCATCCCGGCCTGATCTCTCCCGCGCCCGTGATATGGTAATAGGCGGGTCCATTGAAGCAGGCGGCTCTGAGCAGGTTCACGGTATTCACACCCAAACGGGCCCCCTTGCGAAGGTGATGGTTGATATGACCCTCAGCCTGAATGTCGTGGAGCGCCTTGTCGTCCGTACAGAACAGGACCCTGTCCGGTTTCTCGTCAATAACACGGTACGCATCATCTTCAGTACATTCTGCTGAGCCCTCCCGCAGAAACACGTGCAGCCCGAGTTCCAGGCGCTCTTTCAATTCCTCATAAGTGCTCGTCTCATGGTCATCTTCGATGCCGGCGGCGAAATATTCCCGCAGCGTCCCTCCGGTGAGCCCGGGCGCGTGACCGTTGACTCGCTTCCCCCTTTCCCTTGCCAGCGCCGCCATCGTCATAATGGTGCTATCCCTGCTCAGAACGCCGGGAACGTTCATCAGTTCTCCCAACGCCATGACCCGTGGATCATCCAGGAGCTGCGCCACCTCACCGACCCCCAGGGCACCCCCGGAAGTGGCAAATGGACTGGCAGGAACGCAGGAGGGAACGGCAAAATACACATTCATTGGCGCGTTGCGCGCATCCTCCATAAACCAATGCACCCCTTCGATTCCCGCCACATTGGCTATTTCATGATTGTCCGCTACCACGTGAAGCGTCCCGTGACGGGCCACGGTCTCCCCGAACCGCACGGGCGTCAACAGAGCGCTCTCCATGTGTACATGGGCATCCATCAACCCCGGCGTGAGCAGACCGTCTTCTCCCTCCACCACAGTATCCGCCTGCAAAGGCGAGTCGGATACCGCTTTGATCACACCATGTTCAATGCCCACATGGCAATGAAACATCCGATTCGCACGGAAGTCTGGAACCCACACGTCTTGAATCGCCAGATCCATTTCAGAAATCCTCCGGATTGATGAAAGGGGTTCATCCGGTTTTGCATATTTCCGGAGAAACGCAAATTGCCGGAATACGAAATCTTTATTGAATGGTAGTGTAAGCCGGTTATCCTGTCAATGCACTGGGATTCCCCTTTTACGTCCCCTCGCCGGTGATCAGGAATGTCGCCAAATCCCCGTCGAAGTGAATGGTTTTTGCTTGACTCGTGGACTTCTTGGAAGTACTTTTCATTGAAGGTGCAAGCTGGATTTCACGCTGTGTTCCCGCGATATTTGTCCATTGCCCTGCTTCGTTCTTCTCTCCTTCTCACCAGCCCGCTCCTTTCGGGAGTTTTTTTACGAAGTCATCAAAATTCTGCTGTATATTCCGTTCGTCCATACCCGTTGCCCTGCTTTGGAACCTTCGAAAAGGAGGTGAACTATGAGACATGTGATCGTAGGTACCGGGATTGCGGGGACCGTGGCCGCCGAATCCATTCGCAGGCTGGATCCGGACGGCCCCATCACCCTGATCGGGGATGAATCTTTCCTGCCTTACTGCCGACCCATGATCAGCATGCTGCTGGAAGGAAGCATCCTTCCCGACCGGATGGCGATTCGTGAAGAGGACGATTTTCGTTCTCTTGACATTGATCTCGTCGCCGGGGAACGTGTGAGTCGAATTCATACCACGGAAAAAAGATTTGAAACAACCGCGGGGAAAACCATCCTGTTTGATCGGCTGCTCATCGCCACCGGCGCGAATCCTTTGGATATCAAGGCGGACCGGTCCGATCTCGGCAACATCTTCACCATGAGAAACCGCCGTCATGTAGAGGCCATGCTGGAGGTCCTTCCGGACGTAAAAAGCGCTCTGGTTATTGGCGGAGGGCTGGTGGGACTCAAGGCGGCCCATGCCCTCATCGGGAGGGGGGTAAACGTCACCCTGGTCGAAAAGCTGGCTCATCCCCTGCCTCTGGTGACGGACCGGAAATGCGGGGGCGTCATCGCCCGTAGGCTGGAGGCCATGGGAATCGCTCTGAAGATGGGGATGACCGTCACGGCTTTCGAAGGAGACGGGCGGGTCAGGAAGGCCTTGCTGGAAGACGGTTCAAGGGTATCCTGCGACCTGGTGGTCGTGGCCGTGGGGTCCAGACCTGCTGTTCCTTCCATGGAAAAAGGCCGGATCCGGGTAAGACAGGGTATCCTGGTGGATGATTTTCTGGAAACAGATGAGAAGGGTATTTACGCGGCCGGAGACGTGGCAGAGGCCACGGACGTTATATTCGGGCTGAGGAAGGTGAATGGTATCTGGCCCGTTGCCGCTGAACAGGGCGGTGTAGCCGGGATGAACATGGCCGGCCGAAACGTTCCCTACCGGGGAGGAATGGGCCGGAACGTGGTGCGTGTGGGAGACCTGGATATGCTGAGCGGAGGTCTGGTCAACCCGCCCAGGGAAGGGCCCTATGAGGTTTTGGAGGAAGAAGACCGGCGTCGAAAGACCTACCGAAAACTCGTGTTTGAAGGGGATGTTCTGAAGGGCCTGGTCATGTTGAACCGGGTCGAGAAGGGAGGGGTGCTCCTTTCTCTCATGAAACGGCGGATGCCGGTAACGCTGCCAAAGGAGAGGCTGTTGGATCCGCGTTTTGATTTTTCCCAGCTCTTGCCCGGAATGCAGTCGGCTGTCACTTGTTAAGGACTTCCCATATGGAAGGAAAGGAGGAAAGGCCCATGAAAGAAGTGGTGATTCACCCGGAAAGGTGTGTGGGGTGCATGCAGTGTATGGTGGCATGCGCCACGGCCCATTCCAAGACGAAGAATCTTCCGGCGGCCCTTTGGGAACGTCCGCTTCCCAAGCCGAGGATCCATCTGGGGGTGGGGCTCTATCGGGAGGGCTTCCCGAACCGGTGCCGGCACTGTGACCCGGCTCCATGCATGGTGGTCTGTCTGCCCGGGGCCATCTATCGGGAAAAAACCTGGAACACCATACTCATCGATGTGGAGAAATGTATCAATTGCGCCACCTGCGCCATGGCCTGTCCCTTCGGCGTGATTCGTTACCACCAGGACAGCCTGGGGCCTCCGGGAAAGGCCATAGCCGTGAAATGCGACAATTGCGTAGACCGGCAGGGCAGGGACCTCATCCCCGCCTGTGTCGAGGTCTGCAAATGTGGTGCCCTCACCTTTGAGGAACAGGGTGCTTCCCTGAAGAGAAAAACGGACGAAATGGCCAGGAGGGTATCCGCGGGGGCCGAAGAACGTGGAGTAAGCGAATCTCCCGGTTTTGTTCTCTTGAATGTCCTGAAAAAAGCGCAGGTTGAACTATCCGGTCGCGAGGCCTAACTGTTGGTAGAAAGGAGGAATAGCCATGAGCGATAAGACCAAGAAATTTGAAAAGTACACCATCGCGCGGGACGCTCAACTGATGCTGGGAATCGCTGAAAAAGAACAGATCGAGACCGTTTGGGATCGTTTTGAGGACCAGTTGCCCCAGTGCGGCTATTGCGAGATGGGCCTGAGCTGCCGCAACTGCGCCATGGGCCCTTGCCGGGTGGACCCTTTTGGCGAAGGACCGCAGAAGGGCGTTTGCGGCGCTGACGCGGATATCATCGTCGCCCGGAATTTCGGGCGGATGATTGCCGCCGGGGCGGCCTCACACTCGGATCACGGCCGCGATCTGGTGGAGGTGCTGGAAAAGGTGAGCCAGGGCAAGGCGCCGGGGTATGAGATCACTGATTCGGAGAAAATGATGCGCGTGGCGGGTGAGTACGGCGTCGTGACTGAAGGCAAGGAACCCCTGGCCGTGGCCGGTGAACTGGCTTACGCCATGCAGGAAGACTACGGCACGCGTAAGAAAGGTATTCAACTCATCTCCAGGGTGCCACAAAAACGGTTGAAGGTGTGGGAAAAGCTTGGGATCACCCCCAGGGGAATCGATCGTGAGACCTCCGAGATGATGCACCGAACGCATATGGGGGTGGACAATGACTGGCTCAATCTGCTTCTTCAGGGCATGCGAAATGCCCTTTCGGACGGGTGGGGGGGATCCCTCATTGCCACGGAAGTCTCCGATATCCTCTTCGGCACGCCCAAACCGGTGAGTTCCACCGTCAACATAGGGGTCCTGAAGGAGGACCAGGTGAATATCCTGGTACATGGCCACAACCCGGTTGTTTCTGAAATGATCTGCCGAGCCGCTGAAGACAAGGACCTGGTACAACTGGCCAGAGAAAAAGGCGCTCAGGGGATCAACCTCGCCGGTCTCTGCTGCACGGGCAATGAACTCCTGATGCGCCACGGGGTCCCCATGGCCGGGAATCACCTCATGACGGAACTGGTCCTCATGACGGGCGCCGCGGAAATGATTCTCGTGGACTATCAGTGCATCATGCCCTCTCTCGGACATGTGGCAAAATGCTTTCACACCCATATGATCTCCACGAGTGACAAGGCCAAGTTTCCGGGAATGGAGCACAGGGAATTTCATCCTGAAAACGCGGCGCAGCTTGCCAGGGATCTGGTGAAGGAGGCGGTTGAAAACTTTGCAAACAGGAATCCGGACAGGGTCTACATCCCGGTGGACCCGATCCGGTGCATGGCGGGATTTTCGGTGGAGGCCATTCTGGGGGCCCTGGGAGGAAGTCCCGATCCCCTGATAGAGGCTCTGAAGGCGGGCAAGATCCGGGGGGCCGCAGGCATCGTGGGCTGCAACAACCCCAAGATCAGGCAGGATTATGGACACGTGACCCTGGCAAAGCGGCTTATCGAGAATGACATCCTGGTCCTGGACACGGGATGCGCTTCCGTGGCCACGGCAAAGGCGGGTTTGAAGGTGCCGGAGGCCATTGAGATGGCCGGGCCCGGGCTCAAGGAGGTCTGTGGCGCCCTGGGGATTCCCCCTGTCCTCCATGTGGGCAGTTGCGTGGACAACGTGCGGATTATGGTCCTGGCTGCAGCCCTTGCCAATACCCTGGGGACGGATATCAGCGATCTGCCCCTGGCCGGTGCCGCTCCCGAGTGGTACTCGGAAAAGGCCGTTTCCATCGGGGTCTATGTGGTGGCCTCAGGAATCTTCACCGTGCTCGGGCCCACCCCGCCCATAACGGGAAGCGCCAACGTGGTGAACATAGCCACGGCCGGCCTCAACGATGCGGTGGGTGCCTGTTTTGCCGTGGAACCCGACCCGGAAAAGGCAGCCGTGCTCATTCGGCGTCATATCGAGCAGAAGCGAAAGGGGCTGGGATTGCCCTCAATCGAGGTATAAGAAACGGAAATATTAGTGAGGGGAGGGAATCTGGATTAGGTTCCCTCCCCTCATTTTTTCGAGAGGTGTCTCTTGCTGGGCCAAAGGTGCGTCAGACTGGTATGAAAACCACGAGGACGGGATGACCACCCGGGCAGAAAAATGTTCCGAGAGGGAAATAATTGCCCCGTGATGGGACGGAATTTGCCTCTGTTGTTCTTCAAATCTTCAGTGAGTAAGACCTTCCGGAAAGAAACCGTCCGTGGCATCAATTTTGCTTTGTTAGGGTTCGTAACCATAAATTCTTGTCACACGTGCCATGATGGAATTTCAAGACATTGTCTCCATACAAATGCAAGGTCCTGCATCTCGGGATGTCTCCGGAACTCGGAAGAACGGGGGATCTGATTTCAGGTCCGTGATCCGGGCCCATTATCAACTGACATCAGAAGAAAAGCCAACGATCAAGCCTTCTTATGGCCTCATACCGGAGGATTTCCCTTTGGAAACCGTGGAACCCATACAGCCATCCAAAGCCCAAGCTGTTTGCGCTTATGAGAAACAAACAGATCGAACCGCGGGGATGAGTGGAT
>CAYUCJ010000134.1:0-4465 GCA_964443285.1 uncultured Desulfobacteraceae bacterium
TAAAAAACGCCAACAGGCCGATATTCAAGACTATAGCGGCAGAGAGATACACACGAGACCTAAGGGGCCCCCTATAACGATCTATTAGTAATCCGCCGGAATAATTAACAACAATGGAAACAAGCATAATGAGGAGGTAAAGCCTCTCTCCCCATGCATAGAATATCAGGCTTGCAAAGAGCAAGAAGACGTTTCTGCGCGTCTTGCCCATTAAGAAATAGAGGCTTATGGTGAACGGCAGGAACAAGAACAGGAAGAGTATGGAACTGAAAACCATGGGGCACTTTGGCTCTTAGCTGGTGAAGTAGTGAAGGTTTTCTTACAGGGCAATAGTATATATGGGGATTATGAATTCAAGTCAAGGTCAAAACAGCGATAATGCCGAAACAACATGACGGGGATTGCTGGCTCGAACAACATCGCCACAGAAATACAAATTGGCATTCACGCGCTGGTGCCAACAAGAAATACATAATCGCTGGGAATGACACCTTCATTAACCAATACTTGATGGAATCGCAAAAAGTCCGTCCGTGGACTTTTTACAAAGTCATCATACTTGTTCCAGAAAAATAAGGCCTCTGAGAATGGTCCGTTCGGCTCCCCTTTTTCAAAATTCCCGGCAATTCCGTTTAAAAGGAGGTGAGGCAAAGTGCCACCGGTCCAGTTGCATGCCAAACCCTCCAACCATTTGTGCGCAATCTCCATTATATCCTCACTCCTGATGGCTTCAGACGGGTCATCAGCGATATCCACTACCAGCAGTTTGAGGAAGGCACTCGTCGCGGAAATAGCGATCTCAAGTCAGACTGACTCCCTGAATTTCTCCTTATTGCTGAAAAAGTCAAGGAAGGCGAATGGTGGTCAGTAGTGGTACCGCAACTGGGCGACATGAAGCGCATTTTCTGAGATTTTATAAACGAACCGGTGTTCATCCGTGATTCGCCGGGGGCTTCATAATCCTCGAGGGACATAATGACCACAGAATTGGAAGCCTTACGCGTTACGATCACCGGCGCCCGGTCCTCACATACTTTTTCCATCGTCTTCGCAAGGTTTTGCCTTGCCGCCGTATAAGTCATAGCTTTCATAATCGCCTCCTGTACATATTACTGTACAAGTAGGATTGCGATTGTCAAGGGCATATCTCGGGTCCAACACGTCGGTAACCGGCGGTGTTGCAACTCCTTGGGGAAATAGCGTTTTTCACAAACTATATAAGGTGAGGAAATAGATAATACGATTAGGTAGTTATCATCTTTTTTATCTGACCGATCACATTCCAAACGGCTTGCAATAGTGGTGAGATCAAACCTTGGCAAATAAAGATTATCCCTTATGTTGAATGGTTCCGGCAAGGTGCGGTCGATCTTTCTTCTCCCTGTGATCCGCTCTACTGAACTGCCGCCCGTGCTGTAGTCACGTATGCAAAAATAGCAGCCGGTTTCAGTCAGGATTTTCCGGCTGGAAGTGCGAACCAGATAAATGGTTGTGTCCCGCGGAAGGTTCTCAGGAAGCAATGAAAGTAAGATTGTACAGGACTTCGAGCGTAAATTAGACGGTGGAGTTGACGACTTAAACGGGAGTTGCTTTTTCACATAAAAATGTGATATACATTTATATGTGAAAAATATGTGAGAGGAATTGAATGATGGAAAAACAAAATGTTACCCTATCCATCCCCAAGGCGCTATTGGGACAGGCCAAGATTATGGCTGTGAGTCAGGATAAATCCCTCAGTCAATTACTGAAAGAGGCACTTGAAGAAAAAGTGAGAGAAGAGGCTGATTACAATAAGGCTCAGAAAAGACAATTGCGGCTTCTCAAAAAAGGCCTGGATCTAGGAACCAAGGGTCAGGCAAAAATAAGCAGGGATGATCTCCATGCCAGAGGATAAGATATTTGTAGATACGAACATAATCATCTATGCTTTTGATGTGACCGCAGGAAAGAAACATAAAGTTGCAGTGAACATTTTAACCGACCTGTGGAATTCAGGCATGGGCGTGATCAGCACACAGGTTCTTCAGGAATTCTTTGTGAACGTTGTACAGAAAATACCAAAACCGATAGACAGGAAATTGGCGAAGGATATTGTTAGTGATTTCTTAAAATGGCATGTTGTTGTGAACAATGGAGACTCTATCTTTGATGCGATCGATCACTCTGGGAAATACGGGTACCCTTTTTGGGATTCAATGATCATCGGAGCTGCAATCAAAGGCGGTGCGGCTGTCTTGATGTCTGAAGATTTACAGGACGGTCAAGTCATTAGTGGAGTAACCATTACCAACCCCTTCAAAGGTCAGAATGGGTCGAGGTGACTGTATTCGAAAAAAAAACGGCAGTTGTTCGAAACGAAGAAGTGGCTCGGGATACCTTTCTCATGGAACTGGAATCCCCTTCCATTGCGTCCGCTGCGAAACCCGGTCAATTTGTCATGCTCCGGGTGTCCGAAAGTTCTGATCCCCTGCTGAGACGACCCTTTTCGGTCTGCAGCACCAGGGATGGTGCAATCCTACTTCTGCTTTACCGGGTGGTCGGAAAAGGAACCCGGATCATGGCGGGCACAAAGGCGGGAAGCCTGCTTTCCGTCCTGGGCCCCCTTGGGAGGGGTTTTGAAGCGCCGGGTGCAGGAGAGGCGTGCCTCTTCGTGGCGGGCGGCATGGGGATTGCCCCCCTGGCATTCCTGGCACGTTCATTGGGAGAAAGACATATTTCTTTCAAGGCAGGCTATGGAACGGCTGCAGAGATCATTGCTCCGGAACTAATGGGCATGAAGGGGATTGAGATCGCACTGGCAACGGATGATGGATCTGCAGGGTATCATGGCCCGGTCACCGGCCTGCTTGAAAAGGGCCTCGGAGGAGAGAGCAGGAAGATCGTCTATTCATGCGGACCTTTGCCCATGCTCAGGAAAGTGGCGGACCGCTGCCTTGAAAAGGGTGTGGCCTGCCAGGTCTCCCTTGAGTCGGCCATGGCCTGCGGCCTGGGCGCCTGCCAGGGGTGCGCCGTGAAGGCGGGCCCCGGGGAAGAGCGGGCCTATCTGCACGTGTGCGGAGACGGCCCTGTTTTCGATGCATCCGCCATTGACTGGGGGGGCGAATGAACCAACCGGATCTCAAAGTCACCCTGGGCCCCCTGGAACTCAAAAACCCGGTCATCGCCGCTTCAGGGACCTTTGGCTACGGGCAGGAGTATGCGCCGCTGGTGGATCCGAACCTCCTTGGAGGAATCGTGGTGAAGGGGCTTTCCCTGAAGCCCCGTCCAGGAAACCGGCCGCCGAGAATCGTGGAAACCCCTGCGGGCATGCTGAACGCCATTGGCCTTGCCAACATCGGCGTGGAAGCCTTCCTCAGGGAAAAACTGCCGTGGCTCAGGAGCCTTGATACGGCCGTCATGGTGAACATCTACGGGCACAGCCTGGAGGAATACGGGGAGGTCGCCGCAGCGCTCAGGGGCGCCGAAGGGGTTGCCGCACTGGAGGTCAACATCTCCTGCCCCAACGTGGATCAGGGTGGGATGGTATTTGGAACGGACCCGGCCGTCTCCGCCGCCGTTACTGAAACCGTCCTGAAAAACATGGACAAACCCGTGATCGTGAAACTGACGCCCAATGTGACGGACATCTGCGCAGTTGCACGGGCCGTGGAAAATGCCGGTGCCCACGCCCTCTCTCTCATCAATACTCTGACCGGTATGGTCATCGACACGAAGACGGGGCGGCCCGTTCTGGCCAACGTTTCCGGAGGGCTCTCCGGCCCGGCCATCCGCCCGGTGGCCCTTCACATGGTGTACAGGGTCGTCCGGGCGGTGAAGATTCCCGTGATCGGCATTGGGGGTATCATGGAGCCCGATGACGCCCTCCAGTTTCTCATGGCCGGGGCAGGGGCGGTACAGGTGGGGACGGGCAACTTTGCGAATCCACGGGCCACCCTCGAGATACTGGAAGGCATAGGAAAATATTGCGCTGAAAAAGGCATTCTTCGCATTGGGGATCTCACTGGGGGTCTCAATGAATAGGCGTAAGGCATAAGGCGAGGGTGAAAGAACCGACGCTGAATCTTGTGCTCCGACCGGTGAACCGTTTCTAGGAGCAGGCAGAGTGCAGGCAATTTTGAGGCTGGTGGAAAATGTTCATATGCAAGGCATCCGAAATCCCGAGGAATGAGGCGTACATGGCAGTATGTCGCAGTGACAAGGGATGAGGAAAACGCAGCAGAGAGGCATTTTCCGACAGCCTCCGGGAAAGGAAATTGAATCATGGTAGCACGGAAAAAGCTGACAAAGAAAGAGATCAAGGACCTGAAGGAAAAGCTGACCTACACCCCGCGTCTCGTTTGGGATGAAATCAGTGAGGCTGAAAAGAGAAAGGTATTCGCCTTTGCAGAAGGGTTCAAGTCCTTCCTCGACCGGGCTAAGACGGAGAGGGAGGCCGTGTCTTCTATCCGGGAGTTGGCCGAAG
>CAYUCJ010000134.1:4565-8167 GCA_964443285.1 uncultured Desulfobacteraceae bacterium
GGCGGATGGCTGGATCTTTCCCTGGGTGAAGGCGATAAGGATCCCGTGTTTACGGTGTTGGACCTGCTTCCCCATCTGGCCCAGAAGGCCCAGTACGAAAAAAAGCTCGGTGAGGCCATCGTCGGCGAGAAACTCAACCTCATTGTGGGGGGCATCCCCCTCGGGGACAAGGACACGAAAGAGCGATTCAAGCTCGCGGTCCTTCAGCATCTGAACGCGACGTACGACCTTGAGGAGGAAGACCTCATCAGTGCGGAACTGGAGGTGGTGCCCGCGGGCAGGGCAAGAGACGTGGGATTTGACAGGGCCTTCGTGGGGGCCTACGGCCAGGATGACCGGATTTCCGCCTATGCGAGCCTGCGGGCCATACTGAACATGAAACAGGCCGAAAAGACTGCGGTGGCACTGTTCGTGGACAAGGAGGAGGTGGGGAGCGACGGGGCGACCGGGGCCAAGTCCCGGTTCATCGAATCGGTTATCGGTGACGTGATGAAACAGACGGGAAAAAGCGCCGGCACCTGGGAAGTGGGCCGGATCCTTGCCAATTCGAAGGCCCTTTCGGCTGATGTGAACGGTGCGCTCGATCCGGACTACCAGGACGTCCACGAAAAACAAAACGCGGCCAGGCTGGGCTATGGAATCTGTGTGACCAAATTTACCGGGCACGGGGGAAAGTACAACGCCAATGATGCGGACGCAGAATACGTGGGATGGCTGAGGCAGCTCTTCAACCGGAAAAAAGTGACGTGGCAGACCGGCGAACTGGGCAAGGTGGACGAAGGGGGAGGCGGGACCGTGGCCAAATTCCTGGCCCCCTACGGCATGGAAATCGTCGATTGCGGCCAAGCCGTACTCTCCATGCATTCGCCTTTCGAAGTCTCTCACAAGGGGGACCTCTTCATGACCTGGAAAGGGTTTACGGCCTTCCTGGAGGCTGCTGACAAGGCGTGAGAGCGGGAACAGCGATGTGCGATCATAAAACTCCTTGTTATCACTGTAAGAAAACGGTAGGATGACCTTGTAAGAATTCCGGGGACGGAATTTTTCCGGCTCCATCAAGAATTACCCCAGTTTCTAAAAGACAATATCTTCCTTTTTCACTGATTAAGGAGGTATCATGATGGAAAGAGCGGCCTCATGCGTCAAGGCAGAAGATGCATGGGGCCTTTTTTGTTTTTTGATCCGACGACTTTGAAATCCCGACGAATTTTCAACGGTAGATATGGCGCCGGCTTTGACGCTGATGTCTAATTAAGGGTGTTCGTTTAGAGATCCGGGTAAGTTCGATCCCAGCCCGGGAAAGAGTCACTCGTAATGGACCCGAAAAAGACAGAGATCACCCCAGAGTTTTGTGAAGAATACTTCCGGTCGGTTCTGGACGGTATCAGTGATGCTGTCTACGTGCTGGACACAAAGGGGTGCTTTGTCTTTGTGAACCGGGTCATGGTGGAGCGTTCCGGTCTCGCCTCGGATAAATTCCTCGGCAGGCATTTCTTGGAATTCCTGGATCCAAAGGACAGTCAGAACGCCGAAGAGCGTTTTAGCAGACTAATCGCAGGTGAAGAGGTCCCTCCCTATGAGCTATCCTACAGGGCAGAAAATGGCCGGCGCATAGGGGTGGAGATCAATTCCAAGGCCATAAGAGGTGATGGGAGGATTATAGGGTCCACCGGCATATCCAGGGATATGCGGGATTGGCGGAAGGAAAAGAAGGCTCTGGAACAACGGGTCAGGAAACGGACCGCCAAACTGGAAGAAGAACTTCTGGAGCGCGAGCAGGCGGAAAAGGCGCTTCGGAAAAGCGAGCAGAAATACAGAGCCCTGGCGGAATTGTTGCCGGAAGTGGTGTTTGAAATCGATCGTAATGGGATGCTCACCTACACGAACCGTGCTGGTTTTCAAACCTTCGGTTATTCCCCCGAAGAGATCGAAACGGGAATGAACGCCTATGGGATCTTTGCCAAAGAAGACAGACCGAGGTTGAGAAAGAACATAAGCCGGCTCATGAAGGGTCAGAAGCTGGGTCTAGGCCAATACCTTTGCCTCAGGAACGACAGAACAACCTTTCCCGCTTTTGTCCACGGCGATGCCATTCAGGACGACGAAGGCAATCCCGTCGGACTACGTGGCGTACTCGTTGATATCTCCGCGCAAAAGCAGGCGGAAGAGGAGATTTTGACCTACCAGAAGCATTTGAGCACGCTGGCATCCGAACTGTCCCTTGCCGAAGAACGCATTCGAAGACAAACCGCCGTTGAACTCCATGACACGGTCGCTCAGATCCTGGCCTTTGCAAAGATGAGGCTGGGAATGATCAGGAAATCCGCCCCGGGACATTCCATGACGAATACTGTTGACGAAGTGATCTCACTGTTAGAAGAAGCCATTGCAAATATCAGGGGAATTACATCTGAACTCAGCTCCCCGATCCTTTACGACATGGGCCTGGTAGCGGCCGTGGAATGGTTGGTTCAACGCATGAGGCAAAGCCATGGCCTGACCTTCGAACTGATCAGGGACAGAGAACCTGAGCCCCTTGATCCGGATATCAAGATCCTCGTTTTCCAGATTGTGCGGGAACTCCTGGTGAACGTGGCCAAACATGCCAATGCGAGAAAAACAGTTGTGAAGATGGAGACGGAGGGCCTTGTCCATCGCATTCGGGTTGAAGACGACGGCAGTGGTTTTGACCCTGACAAACTTATGGATGAAGAGGGAATACCCCACTTTGGGCTGTTCAGCATCCGGGTTCGCCTGGAATCCATTGGTGGAAAATTCTTGCTCAAGACAAGTCCCGGCAATGGCACAAGCGCGACACTTACGATACCTTTGTCGTGAGAAACAGGCAGGGAGTAACACATGATCATTCGAGTCCTATTGGCGGACGATCACAGGATTATACGGGAAGGACTCCATTCGTTGCTGAGTGATGAGCCTGATATGGAAATCGTGGGTGAGGCAGACAACGGACGCAAGACCGTAAAGCTTGTGCGTGAACTGATCCCCAACGTGGTCCTGATGGATGTGAGTATGCCCGATCTGAATGGGATCGACGCGACAGGGCAGATCACCAGCGAATTCCCTAATGTGAAAATTATTGCCCTTTCCATGCATCAGGATGAGCAGTTTGTGGCCGGCATGCTCATGGCCGGGGCATCAGGGTATTTACTTAAGGACTGCTCTGTGGATGAGCTGGCCGGGGCCATCCGTTCAGTTACCAAAGGGGGAGTCTGTTTGAGCCCGGGGATAGCCAACCATGTGGTGAAACACTATATTGACAAGGTAACGAATGGGGCGCTGCTTCACCGGCCTTCCCTGACGGTCAGAGAAAAGGAGGTTCTTCAATTGGTGGCGGAAGGAAAGACCTCCAAAGAAATAGGTTCCGCCCTTTGTATCAGCCCAAAGACGGTAGAAACCCACCGCCACCGGATCATGGGAAAACTCGGTACAAAGAATGTGGCGGAATTGACCAAATATGCCCTCCGAATAGGCGCCACCTCCCTCGAAAAGTGATCCAGCCGATCATGCCGCCATATTTGGTTCCGCTGTCTCCTGTGAAAGAACGCATCCCAGGGAATGCAAAGGGGAAAGTGACCGATTTG
>CAYUCJ010000135.1:0-8122 GCA_964443285.1 uncultured Desulfobacteraceae bacterium
ACCAGGTGCCGGCAATTCTTGAGTTGGTCCCAGACAGGGGTGATACCTCCCAGCTTGGGAACTCCCTCGCCGGGCTCCAGGCGCCCCCTCATGGCGTTCATGACCGTCTCAGGCTGCTCGAAGATCTCCTTCAACATGAAATGCGGAAACCCGTCCAGTTCCGCGTCCTCGGCATGCCACTCCACCGTCTCCACTGTTCGCTGGATGGGCTTGGCCTGGGCCGTTGAAATGGAAAAATCGTCCCGGGTCAGAGTGGCCAGCTCGTTCTCCTGAAGATGGACCACCTGATTGGTGTAGCGCACCATGGCCGAGACGTCGGATGCGGCAAAATTTCCGTCATCACTGAGCCCTATAATCAGAGGGCTCCCCCTTCTCGCAACAACGATCTCCCCTTCAGCATCCTTGTGGATGACCGCCAGACCGAATGTGCCTTCGACCCGGGACATGGTTCTTCGCACAGCCTCACTGAGGCTTCCATCAAAATTGAGGGCGATCAGGTGAGCCAGAACCTCGGTATCCGTTTCAGACCTGAAATGATGTCCTTCCTTTTGAAGCTTTTTCTTCAGCAGGTCATAATTCTCTATGATGCCGTTGTGGACCAGATAAACCTTCTGCTCCGGGTCGGTATGGGGGTGGGCGTTTTGCTCGTTGGGTTCTCCGTGTGTTGCCCAGCGTGTGTGGGCGATGCCCAGGGTTCCATTGATCTCCTGCCCGTTGATTTTCTTTTCCAGCTCCACGATTCTTCCCACTGCCCGTTCACACACAATACTTGAACCATCCTGTACGGCGATGCCGGCTGAATCGTAACCGCGATATTCCAGTTGCTTAAGCCCACCGATCAGGATGGATTTGGCTTGTTTTTCACCTACGTAACACACGATTCCGCACATGTCTCTATCTCCCCTATCTATGTGGCCTTGCTCAATGATCGAGATCCGAAGCTGGGCTGAAGCTACTCAATTTTTGGACCGAACCGCATAATTGATAATTGCGCGAGCTATTTCTCGGGATCTTGTCCCCAATATTTTCCCATGGACCTCAAGAACGGCCAGACTTATGCCGCCCAAGCCGTTCCTTGGCATGGCGTAGGCCGTGATCCAGTCATATTTGTAACGGTCCGATCCATCATTGATCGTCCCGGTCTTGGCCCCGATAACTATGGATCGGAACAATTTTTTCCGCCGCATTCGCCGGAACGATTTTCTGCTCGTCCCATAGCGCACGGTGTCTTCCATTAGAATCTGCAAGTTTCGCGCCGTATTGGGCTTTATAGGAGCCCCCAGAACGTACGCCTGTGCCTGGTACAGGGCCACCTTTTCCCTGCTGATCTCCCTGACAATCCATGGTTTCATGAACACACCCTTGTTGGCAATCGCCGAAGCGAGCATGGCCGCATGAAGGGGCGAGATCCGTGTGTTCCTGTTGAAGCCGCTGGTAATTTCCGCCAGTCCATAGGGGTCTTCAGGGACATCGACGGTACTGGGAGAAAGGTGAAAATTCAAGGGGATCGGCTGATTGAAAAAAAACCTCTTTGCATAGTCAACCACCACGTCCCGTCCCAGGCCATAGATCCCAAGTTTTCCGAATACAGGGTTGATTGACTGGGCAAAAGCCTGCCTGAATTTGACCCTCGTTGTGAAACGGTTCGTCTTTCTAGTCAGTTGACTTCGGTAGAGCGTATGAGCCCTGCCTTGAAAACCCACGAATTTGTTGGGGGTGTAATCTGCCTTCTCGAAGGCCGCAGCAGCGGAAACGATTTTAAAAAGACTGGCAGCAGGAAAATCCGCCTCGAGGCACAGATTGTCCCCAACTTCACCGTTTTTTCTGTGGCTTGCCATGGCCAGTATGCGTCCGTCTTCAGGGTCCATAACTACCACAGCGGCCTTTTCGGTATTCGAAGACTTGAGAATCCGATAAATATAGTCCTGGAGGCCGGGGTCCAGGGTGGTCTTCACCACCAGGAGCGTATCACCTTTCTGAACAGAAAAATCAGCCTTGAAATTCTCGAAATGGTCAAAATGGTGGGATATCAGTGGCCAGAGGTCCTGGAGCCCCGATTCTTTTTCGGGTGAAATCGGTTTCTTTTCTGATATTGGCGGGGCGTAGCTGGCCTCGCTCAAATGAATCAGGATCCGGTTCCCGCCATGGATCACCAGCAGGGCCAACAGGATAAAGCAGGTTGAAGAAAGAACCATCACAGGCACACGCACCCAAAGCCGCCTCTTTCTGTTTCTTCGCCTCATGGTCTCCTGGTAACCGCGCCAGTTATTTTGGAGAGATCTTTTTGTATTCATTCAGTCTCTCGATCAATGAAATCGGCACCACCCATGTAAGGTCTGAGAGCTTCCGGGACGGCCACACGACCATCGGAACGCTGGTAGTTCTCAAGAATCGCCACCACGGTTCTCCCCACTGCAAGTCCCGAACCATTCAGTGTGTGGACAAGCTCTGTTCCCCGACCCCCCTTTCTCTTGAAACGGATTTTCGCACGCCGGGCCTGAAAATCCTCAAAATTACTGCAGGATGATATTTCCCTGTAGAGCTTCTGGCTTGGCAGCCACACCTCCAGATCGTAGGTCTTGGCTGCAGAAAAACCGAGGTCTCCGGTACAGAGGGAAACAATGCGGTAGGGAAGTCCAAGCCTTTTCAAGATCTCTTCGGCGTTTCGAGTGAGTTTTTCCAGTTCCTCGTAGGATTCTTCCGGCCGAACAAACTTGACCAACTCGACCTTGTTGAACTGGTGCTGCCTGATCAATCCCCTGGTATCTTTTCCGTGGGAGCCCGCCTCTGAACGAAAACAGGGCGTATATGCCACATAGTCAATGGGCAGGGCTTCTTCATCGATGATCTCATCCCGGTGGATGTTTGTCACCGGGACTTCTGCTGTGGGGATCAGGTAGTAGTCCCAACCCTCCAGCTTGAAGAGATCTTCCTCAAATTTCGGAAGCTGGCCTGTGCCGGTCATGGATGCGGAATTGACCATAAAAGGTGGCAGGATCTCCGTGTACCCGTGCTCTCCGGTATGGATATCGAGCATGAAATTGATGAGGGCCCGCTCCAGCCTGGCCCCTTCCCCGCGATAGAGGGCGAACCTGGTGCCGGTGATCTTCGCCGCACTGGGGAAATCCAGGATACCCAGGTTTTCGCCGATATCCCAGTGAGGGAGGGGTTCAAAATCCATTGGGGTCTTTTCTCCCCACTCCCTGACAACCGGATTGTCTCTCTCGTCCCGGCCGACAACCACCGATTCGTGAGGCAGATTGGGAATGACCATGAGCAGTTTTTCCAATGCCTCTATGCAGCCTGCGATGTCCTTTTCCTTCTCCTTTATCCCGGTCGATACCTCTTTCATTTCTGAAATAAGGACGGCCGCGTCTTCCCCTTTTCGCTTCATGGCAGCGACCTGCTCACTCACCCGGTTCCTCTCGTGGCGCATTTCTTCCAGTTGTGAAAGCCGGTTTCGCCGTTCCTTATCCAATTGCTCGAATTCAGACAGACTGAGATCGTAGCCCCTGTCAGTGACCATCTGCTTGATGGTAGCCAAATGGGATCTCACAAACTTAAGATCCAGCATGAAACCCTCCTTGGATTCGTTGAATATCGAAGAGTATATTTTAGTTGCGTCTTCCCGCTTGATTGTGTTGTCTGCATTTCTATTACATGATCTGGGGATGATGGTCAAACTTTTTGGGAAACGGAATTCAATTTGCCATTTCGGCCTTTTAATGATATGATTTTTCGTCAAAAATCTGAATATCCAATAGGCTTAGAGAAAGGATTCAATGTCGACTTCTGAATCTCCCCGAGAACCCATTCCGGTGTGGCGCTTCTTTTGTTCTGTTAGACTCACCATCGTTCTTTTGATTATTCTAGCTATCGTGTCCATCGCCGGGACCATGATCCCCCAGCGGGGAGAAGCCCTGGAGTTTTCCCGGAAGCTTTCCCCGGGAACGCTGAACCTCTTTATCACCCTTGACCTTTTCGACCTCTACCATTCCCTATGGTTCAGACTGCTGATAGGAATGCTTTCCTTGAACCTCATCATTTGCTCCCTCAACCGATTCCCTGCAATCAGAAAGAGGATCAGCGCAACGCCCAAGCCCGACAGGTTGAAGCTTTTCCAGGAACTGCCGGCGGAACAGTCTTTTGTCACAACGGTGTCCATGGGAAAAGCCATTCTCTCAACCGAAAAGTTCTTCAGAAAGAAATACAAGCATTTTCAAAGCAAAAAATCCCACGGGGACCATTTCATGTACGGGGAAAGAGGCCGACTGACCCACTTCGGCTTCTACCTGATCCACCTCAGTATTCTCATTATTCTCATCGGGGCCGTCCTTGGATCGATCTTCGGTTTTGAAGCCTTCGTCAATATTCTGGAAGGCGAAACGATCAATTCAGCCACCCGAGCAAACAGCCGGGTACCGGTGCCTCTTGGCTTCAATGTCCGCTGCGATCGTTTTTCCGTGGAGTTCTATAAAAATGGTTCACCTAAGGAATATCGCTCAGAGCTTTCTTTTCTTGAGAACGGGAAAGTCATTCTGCGGGCAAATGCCCTCGTTAACCACCCTGTTCGTTTCAGAGGCATCGCCTTCTACCAGGCCAGTTACGGGTCCGTGACAGGAGACAAAGTTGGACTTACGATACACAATAATGGCGGCGGCCCCGAAGAGACCAAGGCCGTGGAGATGCGGACAGGTGAATCGTCTCCTCTGGCTGGTGCCAAGGCACATTTCAAGGTTTCTGAAATCAGGGATAATTTCATGAATCTGGGGCCGGCTGTTCTCATTCGTGTCCAGCCTGACCAGGGGGAAGAAACGAGCTTTTGGGTCTTCCGCGACCAGAAAGAAATCCAGAAACGATTCCCAGGGTTGGCGAAGAAATTCAAAAAGCTCAACCCCTCCGCTTTTAAGCCGTTTACTTTTGTGTTGGATCACATCGAGATGCGTTATTACACGGGCCTTCAGGTCAACCAAGACCCTGGTGTTCCCCTGGTGTGGAGCGGGTGTTTTCTTATGGTCGCAGGGTTCTTTGTGGCCTTTTTCATGTCTCACCGGCGCATCTGGATCCGGATCTCAATGGAAAAAGCCGGCACCAGGGTCAACATAGCAGGCCATGCAAGCAAGAACCCGGTGGGACTCCAAAGAGAGCTGGCTCATCTCACGCGCTCCCTCGAAGAACACATCAACAGAAAAGGAATGAATGCATGAACAACTCTCTTATCCTCAGCTACATAACCTTTGTATATTTCGGGGCCTTTGTCTTCTATTTGCTCATGATGGTCATTGGCAAAAGCTTTTTCGGCAGGATTGCCACGGGTATCTGCGTCACGGGACTTGCCGGACACATCTTTGCCGTCATCCTGAGATGGATTGAATCGTACCGACTCGGGATCGGGCATGCCCCTTTTTCGAACCTCTATGAATCTCTCATTTTTTTCTCATTCACCGTCATACTGCTCTACCTGATCGTGGAGTGGCGGACAAAAAACAAAACGCTCGGGGCCTTTGTGACTCCTCTGGCATCTCTGGCCATGGCCTACGCTTCTTTCTCGCCGAATATCAGCAGCCGTATCCAGCCCCTTGTGCCGGCCCTGAAGAGCAACTGGCTCATCACCCATGTAATTACCTGTTTTTTCGGATACGCCGCTTTCGGGCTCGCCTTCGCGATCAGTATCATGTATTTTTTGAAGAGGCTGGACCGGAGCCCCCAGAAAAAGGTTTTCTTTAGACTCATTCCTGATACCGGGGTCCTTGACGAACTTAATTATCAAATGGTTGTCATAGGCTTTCTCATGTTGACACTGGGCATTATTACGGGTTCGGTATGGGCCCACTCCGCCTGGGGGACCTACTGGAGCTGGGACCCCAAGGAAACGTGGTCGCTGATAACCTGGTTGATTTACGCCGCCGTTCTCCACTCGCGACTCGTTAGGGGATGGCGCGGAAAAAAAATCGCTATTCTCTGCATGGTAGGATTCTTCTGCGTCCTCTTCACCTATTTCGGGGTGAACTACCTTGCAGGATTGCACAGTTATGGGAAGGTTTGAGAAACGCTTAAACCCGGTTTTTCATCAATTCGGCACGCCTTTCTGAAAATCCTCATCACCCTAAGGATATGAGAAACCCCACGGCCCCGCTTTTTTTTCACCTCTCTCCCCTAGTTCGTGGTGTTTTGCTGCGATTGCGCAATGCCGGCTACGAGGCCCACATTGTGGGCGGCGCTTTGAGAGACACTCTCCTTGAAAGGCCCGTTCCGGACTGGGACATTTCCACGTCCGCCACTCCTGAACAGATCAGAACACTCTTCATTCACACCCGGAGCTACCGACTGAAACACGAGACAGTGACCCTTGTCGTCCAAGGGAAAAAGGTAGAAATCACCCCATTCAGGGGACCCGAAAAAACCGTCCAGGGTGATCTTGCCAGAAGAGATTTTACCATCAATGCCATGGCCCACGACCCTTTTCACCAAATCCTGATAGACCCCTGGGAGGGGAAGAAAGACCTGGAAGGAAGGATACTCAGAGCCACAGGCGATCCGGCATCACGTTTTCAGGAAGACCCCATTCGCCTCCTGCGAAGCGTCAGGCTCGCTGTTGAACTCAATTTCCGGATACATGAGGACACGCTGGACACCATGCATGCCATGGCATCGAGCATTTCCAATGCAGCACGGGAGCGTATCAGAGATGAATTGTTCAAGATTCTCCTGTGCGACTGTCCTTCCAGAGGCTTCAGGATGCTGTCGAAGACCGGCCTGCTCCTCAACATCCTGCCCGAACTCTCGGAAGGAATAGACGTTGAACAGAACCCTCACCACCGTTTCACCGTCTTCGACCATGTCATGGAAACCGTCGACAGGGTGCCATCCGTTCTTCACCTGCGAATGGCCGCCCTGCTGCACGATATTGCGAAACCCCGGGTGCGAACCCATCACGATGGCCAATGGCGATTTTCCGGACACGAAGAGGCCGGTGCGGAACTTGCCGGGGAAATCCTTAGGCGCATGAAATTGTCCCGCTCCCTGTTCACGCAAGTTGTCCGGCTTGTTCGACACCACATGCTCAATTACAGTCCGGAATGGAGGGAGGCCGCTGTCAGGCGATTTCTCAGGAAAGTGGGGCCGGAACATGTTCCCGACCTCCTGACGCTTCGCATGGCCGATTTGCAGGCCCACGGGACTTCTCAGGAGCCGTCCATCCCATTGAACGACCTCAGGCAAAGGATTCGCCTACTGGTCCGTGAAAAAGCAGTCACCCGTCTCACCCAACTGGCCGTAAACGGCCGCACGGTCATGAGGGTTCTTGACCTCAAAAGCGGTCCGATGATCGGAAGGTGCCTTGAAGAACTCCTTGAAATCGTCACCGACCGACCGGAACTCAACAACAAAAAAGACCTGACAGACATTCTGCTCAATAAAAAAGGAGAGCAGGCCCTTTGACCTTGACCAATTTTTCACCATTCTCTATACTGCTGGAATTTCCTTCCCAAGAGCTTTACGGGGAATGGATTCTCGTGCTTCACCAGCAGGTGTGGTGAAATATGAGTTGTGGAATGGTAATTGCAATATGTTCCTCCCGAGAGTGAACTTAAGCAAGTCGCTGCGGCCCCGATGGGCCGCATAAACCTGAATCGGAGTCTTGGATACCCAGTGAAAAAAAAATACATTCCCGGCATATTTGTTGCTTTCTTAATAAGCGTCATTTTCTTGGCGTTTTCGGCCTGTGCACCGAATATGACCGGACAATTGAGCAAAGCCCCGGCTGGACCTTTACTCACCGAAAGCGGTGCGGAGACCTCCTCTCCCGGGTCGCCGTCAGACGGCACGGGCCCCAACCCGACCAAACCTGTTGAAGCGCCGGCAGTTGAAGAGCAAAATCAATCCCTCCAGCCCCCGGCTACTGAAGCGTATGTCATGGAATTGCTGAGGGATCCGGAAAGTGTCCAGGAACCCGAGACACCCTTGCCCCCTGCCGCCGAGGAGAAAAGCACAGCGCCCCCTCCGGTTCCTGAGAAAAGACCCCAAAAAAAATCCGACCAGCAATTACTTGATGGCGCCCTCGAATTCTGCCAGGCGTCAAACGATTTCTGGAAGAGGGGCGACCTGGACAATGCCCTGGATG
>CAYUCJ010000136.1:0-2649 GCA_964443285.1 uncultured Desulfobacteraceae bacterium
ACGATGGTGGCCCCCAGTTGAGACTTCACGTCATCTCCGATGATGGGGAGTTTTCGTTCTTCAAAACGGTTCCCCCATTCAGGATCGCTTGCTATGAAGACCGGCATGTTGTTGATGAAACCCAGACCGGCTTCCAGGGCGCACTCGGCATAGAACCGCACCGCCCGCTCGGAACCGACGGGCAGGTAATTGAGCAGCATTTCAGCCCCTGAATTCCTTAGGAGTCTGACCAGGTCGCTTTTTGTGCATTCCGGTTTCTCGGCAAGGACGAACCGGTATTTTTCATCATAATCCTTCATGTGATCGGCAAATCCGTCCAGGATGCGTCCCATCTGAACGGTGACGCCCTTTTCAGGAACTGCCTCATAAAGGGGCCTGGTGCAGTTGGGAAGCTGAAAGATGGCCTCGGAAAGGTCCTTGCCGACCTTTCGCCGGTCCATGTCGATGGCCGCCACCACATCAATGTCGCCGGGTTTGTAACCGCCCAGGTCCCAATGCATGAACCCATGGACCTTGCTGGGGAGGTTTTGCCGGTAGTATTCGATACCCTGGATGAGCGAGCTCGCGCAATTTCCGATTCCCGCAATGGCTATCTTGATCCTCTCCATCCGGAAAAGACCTCCTTTCGCGTCAGAAAGCCGTTCTTTCAAAATGCAATCAACTGGTCTCGTTTGAAAAAGGATTGTTCGACAGTTGTCCCCACCTCATTACACCAGTTTCTCAAGATTCACCCTTGCAAAATCGATCCCCGGATCCAATTCCAGGGCGAATTGGTAATACTGGATGGCCTTTTCCCTGTCTCCCATGTCCCGATAGTTTGAAGCGATATTGGCGTAATCCAGGCCGGACCCCGGGTTCAGCTGGAGCACCTTGCGGAAACATTCGATGGCCTTTTCGTGCTCCTTGAGCTTGTAGTGGCAGAAGCCCATGAGATTGTAGACATCGGTGCGTTCCTTGTCGAGTTTTTCCGCCTTCAGGAGGATACCGATGGCGTCCCGGTAGCGTCCCATTTCCTTGAGGCACACGCCCATATAGGAATAGATGCTCGGCATATCCTCTTCCTTGGGGTCCAGATCCAGGGCGGCCTGAAAACACTCCAGCGCCTCATCAAACGCATCCTGCTGGAGCAGTCCATAGCCCAGATAGAACTGGATATAGTATCTGCCGGGCATCTGACGGTCCATCTCTCTGAGTTCGGAGACGGCCCCGGCCGTATCGGCGTTCTCCGCGATAAGTTTGGCCGAGAACATGGCCACGCTGGTTCCCAGGGCCCGCTCTCTGAAGTGGGCACCGGGAACGATGGTGTAAAACGCTGGGATCTCCAGCTCCGGGTGCATCACATCGATGAGGATGACCTCCATGTTGATCCGCGCCAGGGCGGAGAGGCAGTTTTCCACCTCGATCTTGATGTTGTCATTGGAAAGATCGGGAAGGCTGGAGAGGTCCACGGCTTTCTCCGGCTCCATGATGAAGCTTCCCTCCTTTATCGTCCCGAACTTGGGGAGCCCGCTTGCCACGTAATTGGAGCTGCTGTTGAAATCACCTGCCAGCTGGGCCACCTCGGTCATGGCCCGGCTCAGAGCCTTTTCAGGACTCGGAGTGGTTCCCGCGGTCCAGACGATCTCGCTCCTTTCGGGGAAGGTGGTCGGGTCGTAGGCCAGGACCCCCACGGACGGAATGCCGGTATCCAGTGAAAAATCAGAGGCGAAGAGCCTTACACCGGCATTTGCGTATTTCCCGAGCATCGCCTTGACCACCTCATCCTTTGCAGAGGCCAGGTTCAGCCCTGGAACCTTGAGCCTGTTCCGGCTGACCAGGCTCGAAACGTGCCGTTCCACGATTTCGCAGATCCCCTGGGAAGCGGCCTCCTCCGCACAGTTCCCGGCCGAGGGTCCGTTGAATTCATTGATGGCAAAAAACCAGTTAAAGGGGATCAGTACCGGTTCCTGCCGGGTCATGTTGTAGGCCCAGGTCCACTTCAGCGATATCCTCGAAAAGACCTCAAGGGCCTGATCGAGGTCGGGACCGTCGTCGTGGACCGACTGGGCGATCTGCTCTAGGGGTATGGCCTTTTCCCCCACTTCACTGTACTTGGCCGTGAAGAAATTTTCAGGGTTCTTGCAGAAGCTGAAAAAGCTGAATCGTTCAGCCAGCTCCATGACGGCGCTGGCCTCCGACTGCTTCGGGGTTCCCCCCTTTCCCATCTGCTTCTTGGTGCCGATAACCTCTTCCGCGTCGCGACCGCAGACGCTGAAATAGATGGGGATATCCAGCCTGCCGTTATCGATCCTGACCGTCTCCTCCAGGATGTCAAGTTTCACCCTCTTCAGTCGGTCGCGAAAACGGGCCACGGTCTGTTCGGGCGTAACGATCTTATCCTGATCCAGGGTGTAGCCTTTGTAGGCGTCATTCAAAACAATGGAATAAGACATTCATGAATTCCTCTCTATGCAATATCTCAGGATTTCAATATAGCACAAGCTGGAGAATATGGGAACTTCCCTGTTGGTCTGGGAAAAAGATTGGATTAGGCGAAAGTGCCAAAAGGAAGTTTTGAAGGGTCTAGTTTGTTTTTTCCTTTGCCGCTTCCAGACTGCGGTTCATCTTACCTGAGACATACCCCTCCAGATCCAGTGCAACGTGCTGAAA
>CAYUCJ010000136.1:2749-8110 GCA_964443285.1 uncultured Desulfobacteraceae bacterium
TTGTCCCAGGTGGGAAGATCCATTTCCCTGGAGAGGAAACGGATCTCATCCTTGGTCAACCCCACTTCCATGAGGGGGGCCACGACCCCCAGCTCTTCGGCAGCCCTGAACCCGGGGCGATAGTCCCCTTTGTCATCCCGATTGGCCCCGTGGGCCACGTTTTTGATGCCGTGTTCCCGGGCAACCTGGAAGATTTCTCCCAGCACGCTCTTCTTGCAGTAATAGCACCGGTCTTTGTCGTTGGCGATAAAGGCCTCCTGGGCGGTTTCCCGTGACTGGAACAGGACCTGTTTCACACCCAGGGTTTTCGCAATCCGGGTGGCTTCATCGGTTTCCTTCTCGGAATAGACAAAGGAGCAGGCCGTCGCGGCGATGACCTTGTCCCCCAGCGCTTCCCTGGCGGCGGCCAGCAGGAAAGTGGAGTCCACTCCGCCCGAAAAGGCGACCACCAGATCTCTCAGCCCTTCCAGCCTAGAAAGAAGTGCGGCCTTTTTGGCCCTTGCGGTTTTTTCGTCCATGCTAAGGCTTCTTTTTACCCTCCTTTTCCAGGAGGGCCCCCAGGTCTGTGACCAGGGCCTCGTGTTTCCACTGGGGAATGATGTAGGTCCATTGCCCGAGTTTCTGATTCAGGCTTTTTGCCTTCTCTGCCGGATCTTCTTTTCCTTTTTTTTCTTTTTCCTTGGACGGCGGCTTCAGGTCGACGGGTTTTTCGTATCGCACCTCGATCCGCAGGTAACATTTGCCCGACTTCTTGCATTTTCCCCCGGGGTAGAGGTCATAGACCGTGCCGTCAAAGAGCCGGTATTCCAGCCTTGACGACGGGTTCAGGCCCACGGACCCCAGGTCCAACCCGGGATCGGCCACGTCTTCCATATTGAGGGAGGAAAGGGCCCCTTTCAGCCGGTTCAAGGCCGATTGGTTGATTTTCCTTCCGGGGGGCAGGTTTTCCGGTTCCAGGTCTTTTCCTTTTGCAACCCTCTTGAACGCGTACACCATGTTTTTCCCTTCAGGGTCAAGACAAGAGATCTCGCGGATGTCCTCTGCCTGCACATCCGTGAGATCCTTCTTGAGCCACCCGGACGGGGACTTTTCAAGACCCTCAAACTGCTTGTCAACAAGCGAGATGTTCGGCTGGTCATTCAACCTCACATACTGGCCCTCGGGAAACATGGAGTCCTGGCCACCCTTCATGGCCTTGCCCATGATCAGCCGCGCCAGGGTCTTTCCCTCTGCATCCTTAAACGTGATGCGCGTGCCTTTCTCCTCGTCTCCGGCCTTCCCCTGCTCCGGATCCATGAGCTGGAGCCGTTTCAACGAACCCGGGGTGGCCTGAAAAGTCCGGCCCACCTTGGCATGTATCAGGTCACGCACCAAATCGGAGAGCTTCGAGAAGTTCGCAGCATATCCAAAACGGTTACCAACCACCCACCGTCCCGCCACTTTTTTGAGGTGTACGCCTTCACCGCTTTTTTCCGCGATGTCGACGGACGCAACACGGTTGGCGGGAAAATCCTTCATAAGGGACGTGCCCAGGACCTTTTTCCCCTGTTCCGGGCTTTTCCACGTGAGGGTGACCACCCCGATTCCTGCGAGGACCACCAGAACGATCAGAAGTACAACCAGGGTCTTGACTTTCATTTTTTCCTCATCCTCCTGCGTCTGTTAAAGGCAAAAAGGAGGCCCGCGATGGCCACGCAGAAGGGCATCAGGAATATGTTGACGGCCTTCAGGGTATTGCCAAGGGATTCTATGTCGGCCCTTAAGTTTTTTCGAACCTGTTTGAGTTCATGGTCGATCGTGCTCTTCTGCTCCTTGAACCGGGCCACCTCCTTTTCCTGCTCCGGGCTGATAATCAGCTTCTGGGAGGCATCCTTCCGGCCCTCCAGTTCCCTGAGCTTCCGGTTGGTCTCATCTGCCTGCTTCATCAGCTCCTTTTCCTTGCTGAGCCACCTTTCCTGGGCCCTTTCCTGCAGCGCCTGTACCACCTCAAAGGGCCGTTCAAACCTCCCGCGTGTCCGCAGTGCGATCAGGTCCTTGCTGCCGGTGAGGGTTTCACAACCATTTGCGAGGAAGTTGAGGTTGTCATTGAACACCCTGGAGATCACCGTCCCCAGGAACTGTCCACGCTGGACATAGAACCGATCAGCCAGCAGATCCGAGTCCGCCACCACGATGACGTTTCGCGTGTCCCCGGCCTCTTTCAGCTGGTTTTGCGGGCCTGCCTTTGCGTCCCCCCCCTTCGCTTTTTTGTCCGCAGGGGGGCCTTCGGGGAAGGCCGTCTTGAACTTGCCGGAAACCCGGACGGCCAGATACAGAGGCTCTTTTCCGGGAACAAAGTCCCGCCGGATCTCATCAAGTCCCAGGGTAGCCTTGAAGGCGTCAATCAGGGACGCGTTTTTCCCCGACCTGATGAGCGGCTCGAATTCGTACGGGCTCTCTTTTGCCTTCTTCAGTCCGCCTGCCAGGGGCAGGAGCATCTGTTCGAGACCGGCCGTCACCACGTTGTTGGCGTTGAAGGCCTCGTTCCGTGCCGATATCATCACCGGGCTCTGCTCGACCCTGTTGTCACGTCCCCTCACGGCTGTTTCCTGATCATAATCCACCACCACCTTGGAGGAATCATAGGAAATGCCCCAAGCCTTCAGCAGCTTTTCCGCTGAAGAACCGGACGGGCCCATGAAGGCCTGCCGCGTCTGATCTGAAACGCAGTAGGGATCCACAAACAGGATGGCCTTGCCTCCCGAAAGGACATACTGGTCGATGGCGTATTGCGCATTTTCGCTGATACCTTTCGGATGGATGATCAGCAGGAGATCGGTTGAAGGGTCGATCTTTTTAGAAGTGAGAGGAATCTCCCGCACATCATAGGTTTTTTTCAGTTCCGTAATGAACAGCCACTCCTGTCCGCCCCCCTGCATCCCCATTCCCGGAGCATTGGGGTTCCCAAAGACGGGGAGTCCGCTCATGACCCCGATCACCTTCTTCTCGGGGTTCTGAAGCCGCTGGACGATGCGTGTGATATCATATTCCAGCAGTTCTTCTCTCCCCGGATCGAGGAATTCGATCTTTCCCACCTGGTCCGCGGCCAGGAAGACCAAGCCGCAATAGATCTTCTCCCCCGTGGCGGTTCCGACGGCCTGCAGGCCGTATTTCTGGGCCCATTCCTCCTCGTCGGAATCCGGCTTGGGATCATACTTCACGATCTTCACCTTTCCATTGCTCGCATGTTCGTATTCCGTCAGAAACTCCCCGACCCGCGTGGCATAGAGCTTGACTTGATCGGGGACGTGGCTGCTGCTCCGGTTGTAATAAAACTGGATCTCAACGGGCTGCTTGAGGTCCCCCAGGATGTGCTTCGTGCCCTCGGAGAGGGAATAGATCTTGTCCTCGGTGGCATCCCAGCGGACATTGGCGTAGGATACGAATACGTTGATCAGGACGAGGATAAGGAAGGTAATCACCAACCCGGTGGTTGAAAGAAGGGTCCTCGTAATTTCTCTCTTGGTTCCGGCCATGCCTGCGCCCTCCTTTAGGCACTCTTTCTATTCTGCAGGGTAACCCCTGTGGCAAAGAGCATGAAAAATATCACGGACAAGTAGTAGACAACGTCCCGAAGGTCCAGGACCCCGCGCTGAAAAGCATCAAAATGGGACATGAAACTGAAGCTGGAAATACCGCTCACGAGCCAGAGCGGCGCCCAGCCCGTAAGAATCTCCGTGACCGGCGGCCAGCCCGCCAACACCAGGAAGAGGCAGACGACCACGGAAATGATAAAGCTGATGACCTGGTTCCTGGTCATGGCCGAGGTCATGCTTCCCACACTGAGGTAGGCCCCCGCCATGAGAAAGCTCCCCACATAGCCGCAAAGGATGCCGCCCGGATCGGGACTCCCCAGGTACGCCACCGTTACCACGAGGGGGAAGGTGAGGCACAGGGCAAGGGAGATAAAAACCCAGGCGGCGACAAATTTCCCGATGACCACTTCCGTGAGCGTTGCCGGGAGGGTGAGGATGAGTTCCAGGGTCCCTGTCCGCCGTTCATCGGCCCACAGTCGCATGGCCACCGCAGGGATCAGGAACAGGAATATCCAGGGGAGCCACTGGAAAAAGGCCCTGAGATCGGCCTGACCCATTTCATAGAAATGGCTGATCGAAAAGGTAAAGAACCCGCTCAGCAGGAGGAAAATGACGATAAACACGTAGGCCACCGGAGACCCGAAATAGCCTGACAACTCTCTCTTTACAATCGCTTTGGTAATGCTCATGACTGTACTCATCTCACGGCCTCATCCTTCCCCGAAAGGGTGATCGTTCGAAATACCTCGTCCAGACGTCCCTCCTCCACCCGGAAGGATTCCAGGGTACAACCTTTTTCCGCGCAGAACCGGATGAGCTGCTCAAGTGGTGCAACAGCATCTTCCCGTGGGAAGAGGCGGATTTTGGTCCTGTTGTCGTCCTCCTCAAGGACCTCGAAGCGTTTCACCCCTTCCATTCCGATAAAACCGCTGTCCAGGTCCGCCCTGCTCGCACCCTTCACGGTGCAACGCAGTGTTCCATGGAGCGCGGACCTGACCTTCAGGTTCTGGGGCGTATCGTCGGCCACGATCTTTCCCCTGGCGATGATGATGGCCCGGGTGCAGACCGCCTCCACCTCTTCCAGGATGTGGGTGGAGAGGATGATGACCTTTCGGTGGGCCATTTCCCGGATCATGGACCTCACCTCGTGCTTCTGATTGGGGTCAAGTCCGTCGGTCGGCTCATCCATGATCAGATACTCCGGGTCGTGGAGGATGGACTGGGCGAAACAGACCCTTTGCTTGTAACCTTTTGAAAGGGTGTCGATGGGTTGATAGCGTACGTTGGAAAGAAAGCAGCGCTCGAGGGTTTCGTCAATACGCCGATCTTTGGCCTTTCCCGAAAGGCCCCGGATCGCCGCAATGAAACCCAGGAATCCTTCGACGGTCATGTCCTGGTACACAGGCGCATTCTCCGGAAGATATCCGAGCTTCCTCCTGGCCTTCAGAGGGGATTGCGTTACATCGTGGCCCCCGATGACCGCGGTCCCCGAAGAGGGGTGCAGAAAACCCGTGATCATGCGCATGGTGGTCGATTTGCCGGCGCCGTTGGGGCCGAGGAACCCGAGAACCTCCCCCTTTTCCACCTTGAAGGAAACATCGTCGACCGCCAGAGCCTGTCCGAAATACTTGGTAAGGTTTTTGGCTTCTATCATGGTCACTCCTCTGCCCTGAAAAACGTTCCAAGGTTCATTTTGCAGCTAGTTTCCATCCATAAATGGCCTTTTTCCGTAATCTCGGCGTCAATCGGCGGGATTCCTTGTGCGACGTATTAAAGTACGTCTCCG
>CAYUCJ010000137.1:0-8101 GCA_964443285.1 uncultured Desulfobacteraceae bacterium
GCCCTGGAGCACCATGGGTTCGTCATCCACAAACAGGATTTTTTGTTTCATTTCAAATCTCCAATGGCAAACGAATCGTGAAGGTCGTCCCCTTGCCCACTTCGCTCTCCACTTCGATCGTGCCCTCGTGCTTATCCACAATAACCGAGTGCGCTATGCTGAGCCCCTGGCCTGTCCCCTTGCCCACTTCCTTGGTGGTAAAGAAAGGATCGAATATCCTTGTCAGGTTCTCTTTGGGGATTCCCGCACCCGTATCCTGAAAGCGGATTTCAGCACATTCCCCATTCCGCCGGGTGGTGATGGAAATGGTTCCCCTCTCGCCCGACTCATCCCCCAAAACGTCTGCGATGGCGTGGGAGGCGTTGACAATCATGTTCAGAAAAACCTGGTTCAGCTCCCCCGGAAAACAGGGAACCGGATCGAGAGAAGGATGCAGATCGACCTTCATTTCTGCAACATATTTCCACTCGTTCCGGGCCACCAGAACGGTATTTTCGATGGCCTGGTTGATATCGGTCGGTGTTTTTTCATCCGTTCCCGGGTGTGAGAATTCCTTCATGGCATGGACAATTTTGGACACCCGCTCAACACCTTCGAGACTCTGTTCAATGGCGGAGGGAATTTCCTCCTTCAGATACTCCAGATCGATCGCTTCGGCCACCGCTTCTATTTCCTTGTTGACCGATTCGTCGCAGTTCTTCTTAAGGGCATCGTACCTGTCCAGGAGACGCAGGATGTCCTGAAACCCTTCCTGAAGAAAGCGGGTATTGTCCCCCACGTACTGGATGGGCGTATTGATTTCGTGAGAGATACCCGCGGCAAGCTGCCCGATGGATTCCAGTTTCTGTGCCTGCACCAGCTGGCTTTCAAGCAGCTTTCTCTCCGTGATGTCCGCAGCCCTGATCATGACCTGGTCTACCATTTTGTTTTCTCTCTCGCGGATAGGGCTGATGGTGAGTCCGAGGAAACGTTCCCTGCCGTCGGGGGCCGGGTACCTGACATTGTCAAGACGTCGGTCACGGCCATTTTTCCGGGAGGAGGCGATCGCCTCGCTCATGGCCTTTTCATCCCAGCCCATGGCGCAGTCAGCAAGCCTCCGGCCCACTGCCTCTTCGTGGCTCAAGCCGAACGTTTTCTCGGCTGTTTCATTCCACTCCACGACCTTCCCTTCCCTGTCAACCGTAATGAGGATAGAGGTAATAGCGGCCAAAAGTCGTCTCGTTTTAACTTCCGCATCTCTCAGTTCTTTTTCGGCCTTCCGGCGTTCGCTGATATCTCTTATGATCCCGACGGAATGCCACCTACCGGCAAGCCTCACGGCCGAAAAGGAAAGCTCCACTGGAAACTCCTCCCCGCCTCTACGAAGCGCCTCCAACTCAAGGATCTTTCCGCTAGCAGGGCCTTCTCTCGATTCCCAAAACTTCAGGAAGGCGTTTCTGTAGACATCATAGTAACGTTTAGGTGTAAATAACCTGTGGAAGTTCTCACCGCACACCTCTTTAAAAGTGTAACCGAACATTTTTTCCGCCGCCTGATTCCAAAAGGAAATTGTTCCATCCTTATCGATCATGACAATGGAATCATGTGCGCAGCTGGTGATTGCCCTGAATTTCTCTTCGTTCTCCTTTACCTCTCCTATTTTTCTGGCGAGCATCTGCTCGAGGCTTTCCCGATAGATCCGGTTTTCCACCTCTATTTCACGGTGACGAAGGGCGTTTCTCACGTGGAGGGCCATCTGGTGCTGGTCAAAAGGCTTGAGGATATAGCTGTAGGCCCCCATTCCGATAGCTTCCTCGATGCTCCTGGGGTCAGCATCACCGGTCACCATGATCACCACCATTTCAGGACAGGTCTCGCGGGCAAATCTCAGGAAGTCCAAACCCGAGTCCCCCGGCATCTTGTTATCCACCAGAGCAAGCTCATAGGATTTATCCTGGAGACACTTCCCGGCCTCTTCTGCATCGGCCGCCCGGGTACACTCGTAACCCTCTTTTGAAAGCGTTCTGTCAAGCAGGTGTCTGATGGGGCGCTCGTCGTCGATGATCAGGATATTGGCCGTCATTCGTTACGTTCCCAAGTGGTTCATAGGCTGTCGACTCAGGCCAGCGATTGACAAAGCGCGCCTTTGGTTGGATGGTTGTCCATACCCGGTATGACCTCTATTTCCCTGACTATTTTTCCGGAGTCTTTATTCATCAGGACCGCCTTAATTCCCCCTGTCCGATGATCGATTTCGTAGGAGATCTCGATATCTACTGTTGCCCGGAAGGTTCCTATGACCTGGGCACGATTCGCTGGCGGTGCTGCGTCAAGTTTCGGCCTGTTTTCATTGCGGTTCGGAGAAACCCGGCTGTTTCCCCAATTCCAGCTATTCCGGGAACCGACTGCCTGCACCTGTATGGTGGTTTCCATTTTTCCGTCCCTTTTCTAACCTGTTCATTTGATCCATATCCCCGACCCTTGACTCCTTACATCGGCAGATGAGCCCAGAACATAATAATGATACGTTAGTTAGAAAATAGTGAGGCTTATTCACTGCAGGTGGGTCATGCAGCAATGGGAGCGAGATGACAACCTCATCGTCGAAGGGATTGAAGGTGTGAACTGAGGTTGGCCTTCTTGTTCTTGAGGCTGAGTTTAGTCCGGATCCTGTAACGGTGGGAAATAACAGTGTTGGGGGATAGGTTGAGAATCTCCGCTATCTCCTTGGTCCTCCTCCCCTCCTTGATAAGGTCTGCCACCTGGAGTTCCGCCGGGGTGAGACTCAGGTATTCCGATGAGAGGGTCTTGACCATGGGCGAGATGATGTCCTTCAGATGGGACTCCACAATCTCCACGAGGCTCATCTGTTCCTTATTCAGGCCACTTTTCATCATTCTTTCAAGATAGGGAAGGGTCATCTTCTTGACGCGGGAAACCATGTTCTCTTCAAGGGCCGATTTGTCTTCCTCCCTCTTCTGCAGGAGGATCTTCAAGGCACTGTTGAGCTCTCGCACTTCCTCGGCCCGCTTGCGTAACTCAACATCGTTGTCGATGAGCTGCCTGTTCGTCTCTTCCAGTTCAGCCGTTCTACTGTCAACGGTTTTTTCCAACTCCCGGCGATGGGAACGTTCGCCACCTTCCACTTCCCCCATCCTGAGGGCGTTCTTGATAGTGATGATGACCTGCCTTTCTCCGAATGGTTTGACAATGTAGCCGTATACGCCCACCTCAAGTGCAGTGCCCGCCGTGTCCGCATCGTCCATGGCCGTTACCATGACGATGCCCGTACCGGGATAGTGTTTCTTGACGTCGCGAATGAGGTCCAGCCCGGACTCCCCCGGCATCATGACATCACAGAGAATCAGATCCACTGCCTTTTCTTTCAGTCTCTTTCTTGCCTCGCCCGCGTCACCGGCAAAAAGCGTGGAATATCCGTTTTGCTCCAGTATTCTCTTGAGCAGGGTGCGGATGGCTTCTTCGTCATCTATCACCAGGATAGTCGGCGTGGTCATTGCGCTTTCCTTTTATTGAAAATCAAGGAGATTTTCAGGGATGAGCCTATATTATTGACCGCTACCCGTTTTTCTTGAGGAGTGCCCTGATTTCATTGATGAGGGTGTCGTAGTCCTCCTCCCCTTCCCCGTTGTCCAGGAGCACTTCTCCCCGGTAATCCCTGTTGACGCGGGTGATCCCGGGGTATTTTTTTTCCACATCTTCTATGAAGGAAGACTGCTTCCGGGCGAATCTCAGGAGATCCCCGCTCCTTTTCATGAGCTCTTTCTGTTGAATGGCCTTTCGAATGGTGATGGTCAGGTCGTAAATCCGACAGGGTTTTGTGAAGAAGTGGTAGATCTTGCCCTCGTTGATGGCACGGACGGCATTCTCGATGGACGCGTGGCCGGTGAGGATCATACGAATGGTATCCGGATATCTCTTCCGCACCAAAGCCAGGAATTCCGATCCCCCCATCCCGGGCATCATTTCGTCTGAAACCACCACGTCCACCCTTCGGATCTCCAGCATTTCCAGGGCCTTTTCAGCGGAATCGGCCATCAGGAGTTCGTAGGGCTCCTTTTCCAAGGCCTCGTTCATCAGGCTCCGGGTGGACAGCTCGTCGTCAACAATGAGAACAGTGTGTTTCATGTTATCGGCTCCAGGGGTCCGGCATGTCGCGGATCTTCCGTTCCGAGCCATTCCGGAACAGGCTGTTCAAATTGTTCGAGGATGCGGACGGCTTCCGCACGGGGGATTTTGATGTTCTGTCCGATCCGGTAAGCCTTTATCTGCCCTTTGAGAAACCAGTTCCTGATGGTCTGCCTCGTGACCCCGAGGAGGAAACCCAGATCCTCGGTGGACAGGAATTTCAGTGCCCTTCTGTTCATCGTCTACTCCCATGAATAATAGCATTTCTCTTTCATGGGTTTTGCAAAAAGGGTGCCAAACACCCTTTTTGGTCCTCACTGACCTGGAAGCCCCTGGGGCAGTCCTGGCAGCGAAGGCATCGCCTCGGCCTCCCTGCAGAACCGCTCATTGAAAGAAACGTCGCCCTGCAATGCGGCCGAGAGCATCTTGATGGCGACCGTGCGGCGGGAGAGGCTCTTATGCTGGCCCCTGCAGACAACGGCCATGCCACCCTTCCCTATCGTCTCGAGGATATGATAGTTTCCCAGTTCCTTCCCAGTCATATTTCCGGCTCCTCACCCGGGGGCTCCAGGTGCATTACAGAAGGTTTTCAATTACAGACGAGGCTGTCGGAAAACGCCCATCTGCTGCGTTATCCTCATCCCTAGTCACTGCGGCGTACTTCTATGTACGCTTCATTCCTCGGGATTTCGGAAGCCTTGCACATGGCTATTTTCCATCAGCCTCTTAGAAACCGTTTCGACAGTCTTGACGGAATCCATGATGCATATCGTCCTCATGGGGAAATCTCAAGAGCAATTTCTCTTTACGCCGGTCATTTCACAGGTGAAAAGCGATGAGGGAGGGATCGTAATCAATGGGTTTTTCGTAGCCCAGGAGGTTCAGGAGGGTAGCCGCCACATTGGAGAGGCCGGTTCTTTCAAGTTTTGCCACACGGTATTCATTCCCGTAGAGGGGGTCAAAAATGGCGAAGGGCACGGGATTGAGGGTGTGGGCCGTCTTGGGGCTTTTTCTCCCGTTTCCGTCCGTAGTGGACATGGCATCGGAATTGCCATGATCGGCGGTGACCACGACGATCCCCTCCAGATCCTCTATCACCGCCAGCAGTTCTCCCAGGCATCTGTCCACCGTCGCGACCGCTTCTTTGGCTGCATTCATGTTGCCCGTGTGGCCCACCATGTCCCCGTTGGCGAAATTGAGCCGCCCGAAGCGGTACTGTCCGCTTCTGAGCAGCTGGATCGTTCTATCCCTGATCTCAGCGGCCTTCATGCGGGGAGCCCGGTCGAAAGCAATACGATCAGAAGGAATCTCGATGTAGGTTTCGAGGTTCTTATTAATATACCCGGATCGATTGCCGTTCCAGAAGTAGGTCACATGACCGAATTTCTGTGTCTCGGAGATTGCAAAAGAGGTGACGCCCTCGTCGCAGAGGTATTCACTGACCGTGCGATCGATGGCCGGCGGCTCCACCAGAAAGCGGGGCGGAATGTGAAGATCACCGTCGTATTCCATCATTCCGGCGTAGAGGACATCCGGCAACGGGCCCCGCTCAAATTCCTTGAAGTCCTTTTCCGTAAAGGCCCGTGAAATCTCGATGGCGCGATCACCCCTGAAATTGAAAAAGACCACCGCATCGCCATCCCTGATCCTGCCCACAGGCAGCCCGTCACCCTCCACCACCACAAATGGATCCAGGTACTGGTCGGTAATGTCAGGATCTTCAGCATAACAGGTCCTGATGGCCTCGGAGGCCGAAGGGAAACCTCGCCCGATCCCGAGGACATGGGCCTTCCATCCGCGTTCGACAATCCTCCAGTCTGCGTTGTAACGGTCCATGGTGACCTTCATGCGGCCCCCACCCGAGGCGATGCGGTAATCGAGCCCGTGTATTTCGGAGAGACTCAGCAGTTTTTTCTCTGTGGGTACCACATACTCCAGGGCGGATTTCTCTCCCACGTCCCTGCCGTCCAGCAGTACGTGTACCCTGACTTCTTTCATCTTCTGGGAGGCACACCTGTCCAGGAGGGCGTAGAGCTGATCAATATGGGAGTGGACATTTCCGTCCGAAAGGAGTCCCAGAAAGTGAACAGTCCCTCCCTTTCTGCTCCTTGCCGCGATGTCCTTCCAGAGGGCGCTCTCGAAGATCTCGCCCGTATCAATGGCATGGTTCACCAGCCGGGCGCCCTGCTCAAACACTCGGCCGGCCCCGAGAGCATTGTGGCCCACCTCGCTGTTACCCATGTCACCATCGGAAGGCAGTCCCACAGCCGTTCCGTGTGCTCGGAGTTGACAGTACAGTCTGGAAGCACAGAGCCTGTCGAGATTGGGGGTCTCTGCCATGTAAACGGCGTTTGACCCATTTTCCGGGCCAATTCCCACACCGTCCATGATGACCAGGAGGAGCGGACCCTTTCGCCCGGAAAATCCTTTCAATTTGTCCAGTTTCAGTTTCATAGATCCCACAATAACACGATAACATGACCTTTCAAAGACAAAAGCTTGAAATCGAGAACGGCTTTGTCCTATAAGAAAGATACGGAATCTTCTGGTAAGTTGGGGAAATGAAGAAAATGACCGGGAATGACGAGCAGGGAGGAAAAGAATGTCCCAACACGTTGTCATCATCGGCGCGGTGGCCCTTGGACCCAAGGCTGCCTGCCGTTTCAAGCGGCTGGAACCGGAATCGGAAGTGACCATGATCGACCAGGGAAAGATCATCTCCTATGGCGGATGCGGAATTCCCTATTTTCTGTCCGGTGATGTCAGTGATCCAGGCCAGCTTCAGACCACAAGCTTTCACATGTTGCGTGACGAAGACTTCTTTGAGAGGGTCAAGGATGTGCGGGTCATGACGGCGGTGCGCGCCACGGCCATAGACCGGGATTCCAAGGTTGTGACGGTCTGCAATCAGGAAGATGGGAATTCCCATTCTCTCCCCTATGACAAGCTGGTCATCGCTACCGGAAGCATACCCAACCGACTCCAGGTTTCCGGGTGCGCGCTGGACGGCGTCTTCCCTGTCTCCAACATGGAGGAAGCCATTGCCGTCAAACAGCGTATTTCAAGCGGAAAGGTGGCAAGGGCCGTGATCGTCGGCGCGGGCGCCATCGGCCTGGAAGTGGCCGAAGCCCTAGCGGATCTCTGGGGAATCGAAACTGCGGTGGTCGAAATACGCGACCAGATCCTTCCAGGGATATTGAGCTCTGTTATGGCGAAGATGGCTCAGCACCACATGGAGGAAAACGGTGTATCGTTCTATCTCTCCGAAAAGGTGGAACGCATCCTAGGCCGGAAAAACGTGTCCGGGGTGGTGACTGATAAACGGACGCTGAACGCAGACCTGGTCATAATGGCTGTGGGGGTCACGCCAAACACAACCCTTGCCGCAGAGGCCGGACTGGCGCTTTCTTCTCGCGGCGGCATCCTGGTGAACGATCGTATGCAAACGTCAGATCCGGCGATTTATGCGGGAGGAGATTGCGTTGAAATCACCAATCTGGTGACCGGGAATCCCGATTTTTACCCCTTAGGCTCCATGGCCAACCGCCAGGGCCGGGTCATCGGCACAAACCTGGCCGGTGGTGACGCCCGATTCGAGGGCGCGGTGGGAAGTTTCATCGTCAAACTGTTCGACATTTCCGTTGCCAGCGCAGGTCTCAATTGTGAAACCGCCCTGGAACAAGGCTTCGATGCTTCAAGTGGATTTGTCGCTCAACTGGACCGAGCCCATTTTTACCCTGAAAAAGATCTGCTCTATCTTGAAATGGTGGCCGAAAAAAAGACGGGCAGGGTCCTAGGAATCCAGGGACTGGGAAACAAGGGGGAAGGGTTGATGGCGAGGATCAGTGCCGTGGCGACCACTCTCAGGTACGGATCCACCATAGCGGATATCAGCAATCTGGAGATCCCCTATTCCCCACCCTTTTCCTCAGCCATGGATATTGTGAACGCCCTGGGCAACACCATGGAAAACATC